>NZ_JASCPA010000013.1:0-83629 GCF_029959715.1 Pseudomonas sp. PS02288
GGGCTTGTGTGGAACCCCCCCCCTTTTAGAGAACCGCTTTCTTGCGGCGACGCATAAGGAACTGCACGGGGCCGGAAAGCGCATAGGCCAAGAAGATAAGCAGGAGAACCCGTGGCGGATCGCTAAAGATGACCGCGAACACCAGCACCACGATAAGGATGGCCACGAACGGCACACGCCCTTTCAAGTCCAGATCCTTGAAGCTGTAGTACTTGATGTTGCTGACCATCAGCAGGCCAGCGGCAGCCACCATCAACGCGAACAGCATCACCAGCGGGATCGGCATATGCACACCTTCCACGCCGAAGTCGCGCAGCGTCCACACGATTCCGGCCACCACACCCGCTGCCGCCGGGCTGGCAAGACCAATGAAGAAGCGCTTGTCGACCTTGCCGATCTGCGTATTGAAGCGCGCCAGGCGCAATGCCGCGCAGGCGACATAGATGAATGCGACCGTCAGGCCAACGTTGACCAGCCCGGACAGCGCCCACTCGTAGGCCAGCACTGCCGGTGCCAGGCCGAAGGCAACCATGTCGGACAGCGAATCGTACTCAGCGCCGAAGGCACTCTGCGTATTGGTCAGGCGGGCGACACGGCCATCGAGGCTGTCCAGCACCATGGCGACGAAGATCGTTACCGCGGCGACTTCGAAGCGGCCGTTCATTGCGCTGATGATGGAATAGAAGCCTGCGAACAGATTGGCCGTGGTGAACAGGTTGGGCAGAAGGTAGACGCCGCGGTGACGAACCTTGCGCCCCTCGGCGTCGTGACCTTCTTCGATGTGTTCATCGATGGGCAACAGACTGTCTGCCAGGGGGTCTTTTTTCGGTTCCTCGGGTTGATCGGTCATTAGCAGTACCTTGCAACGGATTCGTAAATTTTGACAGGTTCGAACATTCAGGGTTCGAGCTTGCGCCTGCGTGGCGCTTTATACCAGAACGGGCCTGTAACGAAAAAACGCGGCCAAAGCCGCGTTTTTTCATTCGTGCAACCAGCCTCAGTTCTTGGCTTTGTCGACGATCTTGTTGGCCGAGATCCAGGGCATCATCGCGCGCAGACGCTCGCCTACCTGCTCGATCGGGTGAGCGGCGTTGTTGCGACGATACGCCGTCATGGACGGGTAGTTGCCGGCGCCTTCGGCGATGAACATCTTCGCGTACTCGCCGTTCTGGATGCGCTTGAGTGCGTTGCGCATGGCCTGACGGGATTCGGCGTTGATGACTTCCGGGCCGGTTACGTATTCGCCGTACTCAGCGTTATTGGAGATCGAGTAGTTCATGTTGGCGATACCGCCTTCGTACATGAGGTCGACGATCAGCTTCAGCTCGTGCAGGCACTCGAAGTAGGCCATTTCCGGCGCGTAACCGGCTTCGACCAGGGTTTCGAAGCCGGCCTTGACCAGCTCGACGCAACCGCCACAGAGAACGGCCTGCTCGCCGAACAGGTCGGTTTCGGTTTCGTCCTTGAAGGTGGTTTCGATGATGCCGGTACGACCACCGCCCACGCCACAGGCGTAGGACAGGGCGACGTTCTTGGCATTGCCGGAAGCGTCCTGATAGATCGCGACCAGGTCAGGAATGCCGCCCCCCTTGACGAACTCGGAGCGCACGGTGTGGCCCGGCGCCTTCGGCGCGATCATGATCACGTCGAGGTCGGCACGCGGAACGACCTGGTTGTAATGGATGGCGAAGCCGTGGGCGAAAGCCAGGGTCGCGCCCTTCTTCAGGTTCGGCTCGATCTCCTTCTTGTACAGCTGCGACTGGAACTCGTCCGGGGTGAGGATCATCACCACGTCGGCGGCAGCGACGGCGCTCGGCACGTCGGTGACTTTCAGGCCATGGGCTTCGGCCTTGGCGACGGTGGCGGAACCTGCACGCAGGCCGACGGTGACGTCGACGCCCGAGTCCTTCAGGTTGCACGCATGGGCGTGACCCTGCGAGCCGTAGCCGATGATGGCGACTTTCATGCCCTGAACAATGGAGAGGTCGCAGTCTTTGTCGTAATAAACTTTCATGAACGTTTCCTTCTATTTACCTGTGGGGCCTCGCGGCCACTCGCTAATTGGGTCAGATGCTCAGCACTTTGTCGCCACGGGAGATACCGGTGACGCCGCTGCGTACGGTCTCCAGAATCGACGCGGTGCCGACCGCCTGAATGAAGCTGTCCAGCTTGTCGCTGGTTCCCGCCAACTGGATCGTGTAGACGCTGCTGGTGACGTCGACGATCTGCCCGCGGAAGATATCGGTGGTGCGCTTGACCTCGGCGCGCTGCGCGCCGGTGGCCTTGACCTTCACCAGCATCAGCTCGCGCTCGATGTGGGCGCTCTCGGACAGGTTCACCAGCTTGACCACCTCGATCAGCTTGTTGAGGTTCTTGGTGATCTGTTCGATGACCTCATCCTGGCCGACGGTGGTCAGCGTCAGACGCGACAGGGTCGGGTCCTCGGTCGGCGCCACGGTGAGGCTTTCGATGTTGTAGTTGCGTTGGGAGAACAGGCCGACCACGCGGGACAGCGCGCCCGGTTCGTTTTCCAGCAACAGGGAAATGATGTGTCGCATGCTCAGGTCCGCTCCGTCTTGCTCAGCCACATGTCACGCATCGCGCCGCCCCGGATCTGCATCGGGTAGACGTGCTCGCTGGTATCCACCGCGATATCGAGGAACACCAGGCGATTCTTCATCGCGAAGGCTTCCTCCAGGCCCGGCTTGAGGTCCTTCAGCTCGGTGATGCGCATGCCGACGTGGCCATAAGCCTCGGCCAGCTTGACGAAGTCGGGCAGCGACTCCATGTAGGAGTGCGAGTAGCGGCTGCTGTACTGCATGTCCTGCCACTGGCGGACCATGCCCAGCGCGCCGTTGTTGAGGTTGACGATCTTCACCGGCAGGTCGTACTGCAGGCAGGTCGACAGCTCCTGGATGTTCATCTGGATGCTGCCCTCGCCGGTCACGCAGGCCACGTCGTCATCCGGGAAGTTGAGCTTGACGCCCATCGCCGCCGGGAAGCCGAAGCCCATGGTGCCGAGGCCGCCGGAGTTGATCCAGCGGTTAGGCTTGTTGTAGCGGTAGTACTGCGCCGCGAACATCTGGTGCTGGCCCACATCGGAGGTGATGTAGGCGTCGCCCCGGGTCACGTCGTAAAGCGCCTCGATCACCGCCTGCGGCTTGATAATCGAACCGTCGCCCTTGTCGTACGGGAACAGGCCGCGGTCGCCGCGCCACTCTTCGATCTGCTTCCACCAGCTGGCGACGGTTTCCTTGTTCGGCGTGTGGCCGATTTCCTTGAGCACCGCAACCATCTCAGCGAGCACGCTGTCCACCGGACCCACGATCGGGATGTCCGCCTTGACGGTCTTCGAGATCGACGCCGGGTCGATGTCGATGTGGATGATCTTCGCGTTCGGGCAGAACTTCGCTGCCGTCTCGCCATTGATCACGCGGTCGTCGAAGCGCGCACCGACGGCGAGGATGACGTCGGCATGGTGCATCGCCAGGTTGGCGGTGTAGCTGCCGTGCATGCCGAGCATACCGACGAACTGACGGTCACTGCCCGGATAGGCGCCCAGGCCCATCAGCGTATTGGTGACCGGCAAATTGAGCAGTTGTGCCAGCTCGGTCAGGGCCGAGGAAGCGCCACCCATGATCACGCCACCGCCGGAATACATCACCGGGCGCTTGGCTGCGAGCAGCATCTCGGCGGCCTTGCGGATCTGCCCGGAATGCCCGCGAACGGCCGGGCTGTAGGAGCGCAGCTTGACCTTCTTGGGATGGACGTACTCGAACTTCTGCGTCGGATCGCCCATGTCCTTGGGAATGTCCACCACCACCGGACCGGGGCGACCGGATTCGGCAATGTAGAAGGCCTTCTTCAGAACCTCGGGGATTTCCGACGGGTGCTTGATCATGAAGCTGTGCTTCACGATCGGCCGGGAGACGCCGACCATGTCGGTTTCTTGGAAGGCATCGGTACCCACCACGGTGCTCGCCACCTGGCCGGAGATGACCACCATCGGGATCGAGTCCATGTACGCGGTGGCGATGCCGGTAATAGCGTTGGTCGCACCGGGACCCGAGGTCACCAGTACCACGCCGGCACGGCCGGTCGCCCGCGCATAGCCATCGGCCATATGCGTGGCGGCCTGTTCGTGGCGAACCAGAATGTGCGTTACCGCCGGTTCCTTGAACAGGGCATCGTAAATATGCAGGAGGGCACCGCCCGGGTACCCATAGATGTACTTAACGCCTTCGTCACGCAGGAAGCGGACGACCATTTCAGCGCCAGATAAGAGCTCCACGTTTGTCACCTCTAGAACGCCAGAATGCCATCCACGATGGATGGCCCTAATAGGTCTACTGCCAAGCAGAGCATGAGCGACGGTGGTCGCCGACTACGTCAGCTACTGACTGAGCAAGTATTGGGAAGGCGCCAGACTGTTGCGGTGCCATCCCACCCAGCGCGAGGTAACGCGTTGCGGGTGTTACAGGTCGGCGCGGGTATGCGCCTCATGTCTGCTGAGCTGCGGCCTGCTTGCGGCGGACCCCACTACAGCGAGCGTTGAATTGTTCGGATTAGACCGGCGCAAGTCAAGTCGCGCGTCATGCTTTATTGGATTAGGCCGTGACGCGCTGCAGGATCGCGACGAGCGGCTTTTGGTTATAGTAGCGGCACGTACCACCGCTAATCCAAGGACACCGCATGCACCGCATGATCCTCGCCGGCAGCCTGCTGCTGGCTCTCGCCGCCCCCGTTTCGGCCCAGGTCTACAAATGGGTGGACGCCGAAGGCATCACCCATTTCGGCTCGCAACCGCCACAGGGCCAGGCCGCCACGGCGGTAGACACCGCGGCGGCGCCTCCCAAGCCGGCAGCGCAGGTTCCTTCGCCAGGCAGCCTGCCAAAGCTCGACAGCCAGATGGAAGACGACGAGCAGGGTGCGATCGACGCCAAGGTGAAGGAAGAGGTCGCCGCGCGCGAGGCCGAGCGCAAGCGTTACTGCGATGCGGTGCGGACCAACCTCGCCCAGCTGCAGAACAATCCGCGGGTGCAGGTGAACATCGATGGGCAGGTGCGTCGGCTGCGCGAGGACGAACGCCAGTCGCGGATCGCCGAGAGCCAGAAGGCGATCGCCGAAAACTGCAGCAAGTGACCCGCTAGCCTCGACCGACGATCAGTCGGTCGAATTCGCCGAGGGCTTCCAGCAGCCCTCGCGCCTGATAGACCCTGTCGCGATAGACCTCTTCAGCCATTTCACGAATTCCCGATACCGCCGGCAGCGCGGCGTCGTTTTCCAGCAGCAGCTTCATCCGCGGCAGAAAGATCCACTGCAGCCATTGCTCGAACTCCAGCGTATCGATGCAGAACGGCTCGGGGCTGGACAGCGCAGCCTCGCTCGGCGAGACGTCAGCCCACCAGCCCTGTACCCGCAGCTCGCGCTCGATCAGCAGCAATTGCTCGGCTACCGCTGGAAAGCGCGAATCCATTACAGATTGACCTTCGCCTGGGCGCGCGCCTGAGCGGCGCCGGCAGTGTCACCCTGGCGTTCGCGGGCCTGGGCGATCAGGTTCCACAGGCTGCCCTGCAAGGCGGGGCGCCCGTTCGCGTAGGTCAGCCCGCGCCGTGCCAGTTGCTCGGCCTGGGCGGCGTCGCCCTGTGCCAGCCGCACTTCGGCGAGACGATAGAGCACCTGCGGCTCACGCGGGGCAATGCGCTGGGCACGCTCGAGGCTGGATGACGCGCCGTTGAGATCGCCGCCGCTCTGCTGTTGCTGCGCGGAGGTCAGCAGCGCCAGCACCGGTCCGTCGAGCTGTTCATCGGCGGACAGCACGCTGCCGCCGGCGCTGGGAATGCCGCTTGGCGCAGGCGCCGCGTACTGCGGCGTCGAGGCGTACGGGGCCGGCGCGGAATAGCTGCCGCCGGTCACAGGGCCGACGGTGATCGGCGTGGTGCTGATCGGCGCGCTGCTGGTCGCGCCGCCGTATGGGGTGGAGGTCGCCGGATAGCTCTGCACTGGCGACGAACCGGCGCCACCGGGCACCATCACCACCACGCCGGAATCTTCCTCGATGGCGCGGGGCTGGGTCTGCGCGGCCGGCGGAGTGTAGCCGCCACTGCGGGCGAAGCGCTGCTCGCCGTTGGAGACCGGCGCGCCGGCGTCGACGACGGGCACCGAGCCGCGCGGGTTGGTGGTGCAGCCGGCGAGCAGGGCGAGAACCGCCAGTGCAGGGAAAACCTTGTTCAACTTCATAACCTCCTGGCTCATGGCAGCCAGCCCTTGACCCAGTCCATCACCGAGTCGACGGGCGCCTGAATGCCGCCACAGCCGGTGCCGGCGGGCGGCTCGCTGCCGCGAATATACGGCATCTGTACGGAATTCGGGCAGCTCTGGTCGGAGCCCTGCCCGGTGCTCGCATCGATCCAGGCTAGCACCACGTTGTCCGGCATCGGCATGTCCAGCGGCAGCGGATCGGACCTGCGCATGAAGTTCGTCCACACCTGCAGCGCGCCGGTGGCGCCGGTCAGCGGGGTCTGCCCGTTGTCGTCGCGGCCGAGCCAGACCACCGCCAGCAGGTCCTGGCTGAAACCGGCGAACCAGCTATCACGCGAATCGTTGGATGTGCCGGTCTTGCCGGCCAGGGTCAGCGACGCCGGCAGCTGGTTGTAGACCGAGCGCCCGGTGCCCTCGCGCATCACCCGCTGCATGGCGTTCTGTACCAGGTAGATGGCACCCGGATCGAAGCGCTGCTGGATCTGGAACGGATAGCGCTTGAGCGGCTCGCCGTCCGCCGCCAGCACGCTGCGGATACCGCGCAACGGCGTGTTGAAGCCGCCGTTGGCGAGCGTCTGGTACATGTTGCTGACTTCCATCGGGCTCAGCGAACCGGCGCCGAGAAGCATCGACGGGAACGCCGGCCACTGCCGCGAAATGCCCAGCCGCTCGAGGGTCTTCAGCACGTTCGGCACACCCAGTTCCAGACCGAGCTTGGCCGTCGACAGGTTGAGCGAGTTGGCCAGCCCCTGGTAGAGGAAGATCGAGCCGCGCGCCTTGTGATCGAAGTTCTGCGGACTCCAGACCTGGCCGTCCTTGCCCTTCACCGAGAACGGCTCGTCCTGCACGATGCTGGTCAGGGTGTAGCGGCTGGGCTGCTCCAGCGCGGTCAGATAGACCGCAGGCTTGACCAGCGAGCCGATCGGCCGCACCGCGTCGATCGCCCGGTTGAAGCCGGCGAAACGCGGCTGACGGCTGCCGATCAGCGCCTGCACCTCGCCGGTTTCGGGGTTCGTCACGACCATCGCCGCCTCGACCTGGTCGATACCCTTGCGCGTGCCCAGGCGCTTGAAGGTCTCGGCCATCGCGCTTTCGGCCTTGAACTGCAGGATCGGGTCGAAACTGGTGAAGATGCGCAGGCCTTCCTCGGTGAGGTCTTCCTCGCGGTAATCCTCGCGCATCTGCCGTTTGACCAGGTCGATGAAGCCCGGATACGAGGTATCGGCCATGCTGCCGCGGGAGGTCACGCCCAGCGGTTTCTGCTTGGCCGCCGCGGCTTCCTCGGGGGTGACAACGCCCTGCTCGGCGAGCACGTCGAGCACCAGGTTGCGCCGTTCCAGCGCGCGTTCGGGATTGCGCCGCGGGTTGTAGTAGGTCGGCCCCTTGACCATGCCGACCAGCAGGGCGACCTGATGCAGCTTGAGTTCGGAGAGCGGCTGGCTGAAGAAGTACTGGCTGGCCAGGCCGAAGCCGTTGATCGAACGCTGGCCGTCCTGCCCGAGGAACACCTCGTTGAGGTAGCCCTCGAGGATCTCGTTCTTGTCGTAGTGCATTTCCAGCAGCACCGCCATCATCGCTTCGGTGGCCTTGCGGGTGAGGCTGCGCTCGTTGGTCAGGTAGAAGTTCTTCACCAACTGCTGGGTCAGCGTGCTGCCACCCTGGCGCAACTGGCCGGCACTAGCGTTGACCCACATGGCGCGGGCGATGGATTTGGGCGAGACGCCGAAGTGGTGGAAGAACTCGCGATCCTCCACCGCCACCAGGGTTTCCACTAGGTAGGCGGGCACCTGATCCAGCTTGATCAGGATGCGGTCCTCGTTATGCGCCGGGTAGATGCCGCCGATCATCAGCGGCTCCAGACGCGCCACGGCGAGGTCCTTGCCGTCGGCCTGGCTGAGGCCGGCGACGTAGCTGCCGGAGAAGCGCACGCGGATCGACTTGGAGGGCTCGGCGCCCTCGTAGAACTGGAAGCCACGGGTATAGAGGTCGACGGTATTGCCTGCCACCGAGGCGGAGCCAGGCCCCTCCACGGAGGGCTCGCGCCGGTAGCCGAGGGCATCGAGTTCCTTGAGGAAGTCGTCCTTGCCCAGCTTCAGCCCGGTGAACAGTTCCAGCGGCCGCGCATAGACCTTGGCCGGAATCGTCCAGCGCTTGCCGGAGAATTTTTCCTGGACCACGGCATCGAGATAAACCGCGAAACCGGCCAGTGCGACCAGGCCGACGAGGCCCAGCTTCAATACCCAGCCGAATAGAGTTCGCCAGCCGCCAGAGGGGCGTTTGGCACGGGAGCGAGAGGAGCGGGAACGAGTCATGGCGGCGGATTATACGCACTTTGCCAGGGCCGGGCAGGCGCCTCCCGGCGGTTTGCATCACCGCCCGCAGTCGCCATAATGCCGGCTCCGAACGAACCCGAAGGCAAGGAAAGACCGTGAGCCAAGCACTGATAGCCGCGCTGCAGAACCCGGCCCTGTATGCCCACCCTGTCGAGGGATTCCAGGTCATCGAGACGCATATCTCCTGGGTCCTGCTCACCGGCCCTTTTGCCTACAAGATCAAGAAGCCGGTGAATTTCGGCTTCCTAGACTTCACCACGCTCGAGGCCCGCAAGCATTTCTGCGAAGAGGAAGTGCGCCTCAACCAGCGCCTGACCAAGAACCTCTACCTCGATGTGATCGCCATCGGCGGCCGCCCCGAGGCCCCGATGCTGAACGCCGACGTCGCGCCCATCGAGTACGCCATCCGCATGAAGCAGTTCCCGCAAAGCGACCTGCTCAGCGCGGTGCAGGCGAGGGGCGAGCTGGGCAACGCGCAGATCGACCAGTTGGCCGGATCGATCGCGCACTTCCACCTGGACGCCCCCAAGGTGCCGGCGGACAACCCGCTGGGCTCGCCGGAAAACGTGCGCGCGCCGGTGACCCAGAACTTCGAACAGATCCGCCCGCTGCTGCGCGACGCCGCCGACCTGACCCAGCTCGATGCCCTGCAAGCCTGGGCCGACAGCAGTTTCGAGCGCCTCGAAGGCTTGTTCGCCCAGCGCAAGGCCGAGGGCTTCATCCGCGAGTGCCACGGCGACATTCACCTGGGCAACGCTGCTGTCGTCGACGGCCAGGTGGTGCTGTTCGACTGCATCGAGTTCAACGAACCCTTCCGCCTCACCGACACCTATGCCGATGTCGGCTTCCTGGTCATGGACTTGGAAGATCGCGGCCTCAAGTGCCTGGCGCGGCGCTTCCTCAGCAGCTACCTGGAGCTGACCGGCGACTACCAGGGGCTGGAGCTGCTCAACTACTACAAGGCCTACCGCGCCATGGTTCGGGCCAAGGTCACGCTGTTCGGCCTGACCGAGCAGAGCACCCCGGTGGAGCGCGCCGCCGCGCTGCGCCAGTACCGCCGCTACGCCAGCCTGGCGGAAAGCTACAGTGCCATCCCCTCGCGCTTCCTGGCGATCACCCATGGCGTATCGGCGGTCGGCAAGAGCCACGTCGCGCTGCGCCTGGTCGAAGCGCTCGGTGCCATCCGCCTGCGCTCGGACGTCGAACGCAAACGCCTGTTCGGTACCCAGCAGAGCACCGACAGGGGCCATCTAGACGCCGGCATCTATCACCCCGACGCCAGCCTCGCCACCTACCAGCACCTGCACCGGTTGGCCGATACGGTGCTGCACGCCGGCTTTCCGGTGGTGATCGACGCCACCTACCTCAAGCAGGCTCAGCGGCGCGGCGCGGCCCAGGTCGCCGAACAGACCGGCGTGCCCTTCCTGATCCTCGACTGCCAGGCGCCGGAGGCGGTAATCGCCGGCTGGCTGGAACAGCGGCAGCAGGAGGCCCGCGACCCCTCCGACGCGACGCTGGAGGTAATGAAGACCCAGCAGGCCACCCGCGAACCGCTGGACGCCGAAGACCAGGCGCACAGCAAACGCGTCGATACCCACGATGCCGCCAGCCTGGACAGCCTGGTGGCGCGCATCCGCGACCGTCTTCCCGGCCTCTGAAGCCGCCTCGTGTGCGCCGGGCAGAGCGCGGCGCACCTTCTATACTGGCGAGTAGCTTTCCACCGGGAGCTCGCCATGAGCCAGCCACATCAACTCGACAACCCGCTCTATGCCCTGTTGCGCGACGACAAGGTCCACGCCTTCAACGAAGGCAAGCCGCAGGAAGGCGAGATCGATCTTTCCGGCGGCGACTTTCGCGGGCTCGACCTGCGTCGGCTGAATCCGGAGCGGATCAACTTCACCGACGCCTATTTCCGGGGTGCCGACCTGCGCGGGCTGGACCTTCGCCAGGTGCGAATGGAGGGCGCCAGCATCGCCCACGCCCAGATATCCGGCACCTATTTCCCGGAAGCGCTGAGCGCCGATGAAATCCTCATGTCGCTGAATTTTGGCACTCGCCTGCGCTACCGCAGTGGCAGCCGATGAGCGAGGTCGTGCAGCTGTTCGGCGCCCGTGCGGGCGCTTACGCCAGTTTCCGCCCGCACTACCCGGATGCATTGTTCGACTGGCTCGCCGATCGCGCGCCGCGGCGCCGCCATGCCCTCGATATCGCCTGCGGAAACGGCCAGGCCAGCCGCCCGCTGGCGAAACGCTTCGAACGGGTGCTGGGTTGCGATGCCAGCGTCGAGCAACTGCAGGCAGCGGACGTCGACGGCGTGGCGCTGTTCGCCGCCGATGCCGCGCGGCAGCCGCTGGCGGATGGCAGCCTGGACCTGATCGTCGTCGCTCAAGCGCTGCACTGGTTCGCCACGCCGGCGTTCTTCGCCGAAACGCGCCGCCTGCTGAAGCCCGGCGGCCTGTTCGTCGCCTGGTGCTACGGGCTGATGCGCATCGATGCACGCACCGATGCGCTGGTCGACCATCTGTACCACGTCACCCTCGACGGCTGCTGGCCGGAAGGTCGCGCCAGCATCGAGGCCGGATACCGCGACCTGCAGCCGCCCTTTCCACGCCTCGAGGTGCCGGAGTTCAGCATGCAGGCGCACTGGAGCCTGGAGCAGTTAGCCGGCTACCTGCGCACCTGGTCGGCAGTTCAACGCTGGGAGCGCCAACACGGGCATGACCCGATCACCGACCTGATGCCGGCGCTGCGTCAGGCGTGGGGTAACGACAGGCACCAGAGGCGGGTGTCCTGGCCGCTACATTTCCTCGCCGGTTATCCCGCTGGCTGACCCCAACCCGCGCAAGGAGGCACGATGAACGACGAACTGCAGAGCATGAAGAACCTCGGCAAGACGTCCGCCCAGTGGCTGCACGCCGTGGGCATCCACACGCCCTCCGACCTGCGCCGCCTCGGCGCGGTGGAAGCCTATCGCAGCGTCCGGGCAAGAGGTTTCCGGGCCTCGCGGGTGCTGCTGTATGCCATCGAGGGCGCGCTGCTGGACATTCACTGGAACCAGTTGCCAGAGGCGCACAAGGCGGAACTGAACGCCCGGCTGCACCAGTGAACGCCACATTTAAGCGCTAGCTCACAGGCTGCGTATGAGATGATTTACGCGCGAAGCGGCGCCCTTTATCGTTGGGCCGTTCGTACGCTTTTGCCAGCCCAGCCAGTTCAAGGATTACTGTCATGTACCTACTCGGGGAGCAACCGGCCTACGCCGATCAGCTGATCAATCGCCTGCAGAGCATCCCCTCGCAGCTGCTGAAAGATCTCGCGCCGGCCGGCCCTGCGCTGCAGCTCGACCCCACCGACGATCTCGCCGAAGCGCTCCCGGGTACGCGGCTGTTCGTCATCGAAAGCGGCCTGCTGCACGCCTCCGTGGAGGACCGCCCGCTGTTCTATCTGCAGGAAGGCGATCTGCTCGGCCTGCGTCAGGGCATCGACATGCCCTCCTGCCGCTACAGCAGCGAGGAAAGCGTCAGCCTGATCCCCTACAACCGCACTGAAGTCTTCCGCCACATCTATGCCGACGAGCAACGCCAGGAGCTGTTCCTACAGTACCTGATCGGCCAGACCGCCCTCCTCTCCGACGCGGTGGCACGACTGAAGCAGCCGGAGATTCGCCCGTCCACCGGCTTCCAGCATTTCGCCGCCGGCGATCAGTTGATCCAGCAGGGCGACGAGGCGGACAACGTGTTCATCATCATCGACGGCCATGCCGAAGCGTTCGTCGATGGGCAGAAGGTCGGCGATGTGCAGAAGGACGAGATCTTCGGCGCGATGGCCGTGTTCACCCGCGAGAAGCGCAGCGCCAGCGTGGTCGCCAGCGAAGCCTGCACGGTGATGGTCATTCCCAAGGAGCAGTTCCTCAGCCTGATGCAGAGCAATCCGCGCATCGCCCACAGCCTGGTTGAAAGCATGGCCCGGCGCATCGACCTGATGAACAAGGAAATCACCCAGCTGCGCCGCGCGCAGCTCGACGACTGAAGCGAATCCGCATCCAACGGACCCGGCCATGTGCCGGGTTCGTGGTTTTTAGGGAGGCGAATATCAGGCGGCAGAAAATAAGTGAAGGTCGGGTGTTGACTATGGAATGAGAATTGTTATTATTAACTCAACTGGTCGCGAGATCAGCCAGGTAAGCAAAGAGTCCCTCATCAGGCTCTTCGGTTATCTCCTCATCAGGCTAATCACGGTTATTGACCCGGCACTTTGCCGGGTCTTTTTTTGCCTGCGATTTCTTGAATCCGGCGGCCTCAGCGACGCAGTTCGGCGCAGTGATCCTGTTCCGGCTGGGCGGCGGTGTACCAGATGAAATCTGCGCTGCCCGGCGCTACCTGCTGGCCGACCTCGACGAGCAGCAGCACGCTGGCATCGCGCACGCCGAGGTCGGTCAGGTGCAGCGGCACGCCCAGGTCGCGGCTTGCGTGGTAGGCGCCGGTGAACAACAGCGCAGGCAGCGGCGCATCGCGCAGGCGTTCGGCGATGCGCCGGTCGCGTTGCTGCTGCACCGCCAGCATCGCCGGAAGCTGCGACTCCGGCAGCAGCCCGCAGTGCGACTGGCGAATCTGCTCCAGCAGCGGCTCGCGCACGGCCGGCGCGGTGGAAGCGCGGCCACTCAGCGACGGCGCCGCGCGATAGATGCCCATGATCTCGCTGCGATCAAGATTGGCCGCGAGCAACGGATAGGGTTGCGCCAGCGCGTAGCGCACCAGAGGCCCATAACCTGCCCAGTCCCAGCCTTTCTGCCAGGCCAGCGCGGCGGGCAGGTCCGCCGGTGGCGTGCCCTCGGCCACCTGCTGGCGAGCCGCATCGACGTTCGCCTGTTGCGCCGGCTCGAGCATCTCCAGCAGCACGCTGCCCTGTGCACGCCGGCTGGCGAGCGCCTGCAGCAGCCACAGCTCCAGCGCATGGTGATCCGGGTTGTCGTGCTGCTCGCCGACCAGCACGCGGTCAGCCCCGCCGAGGCGCTCGACCAATTGCGCGGGGGTCAGCCTCGCGCCCGTGCTCGACTCGATGATCTGGCCCAACTGCGGGTCGTCACGCCCCTGCGGACTCTGCCACGCGGGAATGGGCGCCAGGCTCTGGCAAGCCGACAACAGGCCGAGACAGATCAGCAGCAGTGCACGCATGGCGCGACTCCTCGGGAAGGAACGATTGCTCCACGGTAAACGGAAGCCCGCGCCGGGCAAAGGCTCAGCGCGCGATGATCAGCGGATGGCCGCGCTCCGGGTGGCGCTGCACCAGCACGTCGAGCCCGAACACCGCCTGCAGCGGCTCGGCCCGCAGCACCTCCTCGGGCGTACCGAGCACCTGCGGGCGACCATCGCCCAGCAACAGCAGGCGATCACAGTAACGCGCGGCGAGATTGAGGTCATGCAGGATCAGCAGCACCGCCGCACCCCGCAAGGCGAATTCGCGGACCGCCTGCAACGTGGTGTGCTGGTGCAGCGGGTCGAGCATGGAGGTCGGCTCGTCGAGCAACAGCGTCTGCCCCTGCGCGCCGGGCCACAGCTGCGCCAGCACCCGCGCCAGGTGCACGCGCTGACGCTCGCCCCCGGACAACGCCAGGTAGCTGCGCCCGGCCAGGTGCGCCGCGTCCGCCGCCAGCAGCGCCGCCTCGACGATCTCGGCGTCACGGGCGCGCCCACTGGCGTGCGGCAGGCGCCCCATGCCGACCACCTCCTCCACGCGGAAGGCGAAATTCAGCGTCGACTGCTGCGGCAGCACGGCCAGTCGCTGCGCACGCTCGGCGCCCGGCCAGTGCGCCAGCGCGCGGCCGTCCAGGGTCACGTCGCCCGCGGCCGGCTGCAATTCGCCACAGAGCGCGGCAAGCAATGTGCTCTTGCCGGCGCCGTTGGGGCCGAGCACGCCAAGCACTTCGCCGGGACGCACGTCGAGATCGACGCCCCCAAGCACCAGGGTGTCGCGACGGCGGACGTCCAGCCCACGACAGCACAACATCAGGCGCGTCCCCGCAGCAGCAGATAGAGGAAGAAGGGCGCGCCGATCATCGCGGTGACGATGCCTATCGGCAGCTCCGCGGGCGCCAGCGCCAGACGTGCGACCAGGTCGGCGAGCAGCAGCAGGCTGGCGCCGGCGAGGGCCGAAGCCGGCAGCAGGATGCGGTGATCGGGCCCGGCGATCAGGCGCACCAGGTGCGGCACCACCAGCCCGATGAAGCCGATCAGCCCGGCCGCCGCCACCGCGGCGCCGACGCCCAGCGCGGTGCAGAACACCAGCTCGCGCTTGAGTCGCTCCACCTCGAAGCCCAGGTGACGCGCCTCGGACTCACCCAGCAGCAGCGCATTCAAGGCACGCGCCCGGCGCGGCAGCCAGAGCGACACCGCCAGCGCCACGATCAGCAGGGGCCAGAGCCGCGCATAGCTGGCTCCGTTCAGGCTGCCCATGTTCCAGAAGGTCAGGCTGCGCAGCGTGCTGTCGTCCGCCATGTAGGTGAACAGTCCGATCGCCGCGCCGGCCAGCGCGGTCAGGGCGATGCCGGCAAGCAGCATGGTGGCGACGCTGGTCTGGCCATCGTGACGACCGAGCCGATAGACCAGCGCGGTCACGCCGAGTCCACCGACGAAGGCGCAGAACGACAGCAGGTAAGGCTCGAACGCCACGGGCACACCGCCCAGCGAGGCCCCGGCGACGATCGCCACCGCGGCGCCGAGGGCGGCCCCGCTGGACACGCCGACCAGGCCCGGATCGGCCAGTGGGTTGCGGAACAGCCCCTGCATCGCCACCCCGGACAGCGCCAGCACCGCGCCCACGGCGAGGCCGAGCAGCGTACGCGGCAGGCGGATCTGCCCGAGGATCAGTTCGGCCTGCTCCAGGCCGGCGGCGGAAACGGGCAGTCCCACCATCCGCAACGCGGCGCGCAGCGTATCCAGCAACGGCAGGCTGACCGGCCCAAGGGCCAGCGACAGCCAGATGGCAAGCACGAGGAGGACGCCCAGGAAGATCAGCAGCCGGCGTGAACGAACGGAAGCACTCATGGTTGGCGGTCGGCGACCTTCAACGGCGGTGCCGCAGGATAGAAGCCTGCCGACAGGTCGGCCAACGCCTGGGGAATCCGTGGTCCCAGGCCGCCGACCAGCAAGGTCGGATCGACCCAGAGGATGCGCCCGCCCTTCGCCGCCTTGGTCGAAGCCAGCGCCGGCGTGCTCTTGAGCAGCGCGGCGATGGCGTCGTCACCGCTCAGCCGGCGGTCCGCGAAGACCACCACGTCAGGGTCCAGCGCCGCCATCGACTCGGCAGAGATCGGCTTGTAGCCGTCGTGCCCGGTCAGGTTCCGGCCACCGGCGTGCTCGACGAACCAGGCAGCGGCCGTGTCCTTGCCCGCGGCCATCGGGCTGTTGCCGACGTGACCAAGGAGAAACAGCACGCGCGGCGCCGGTGCGGTAACCCGCGCCTGCTCGACCCACTGTGCCTGGCGCTGCAGGCGTGCCTCGTAGTCGGCCAGGGTTCGTGCGGCTCGCTGGGGGTCGCCGAGCAGTTCGCCGAGCCGTTTCAGATTGGCTTGCAGGGCGGGCACTTCCGGCGCGGCGGAGAGGGTTTCGATACGCACCCCGGCGGCCTTGAGCTGCGCCAGCACCGTGGGCGGGCCCATCTCCTCGCTGCCCAACAGCAGGTCGGGCTTCAGCGCGAGGATGCCTTCCGCCGCCAGTTGGCGCTGGTAACCAATGCTCGGCAATGCGCGCAGGCTGTCGGGATGCTGGCTGGTGCTGTCGACGCCGACCAGCTTGCGCTCGCTACCGAGCGCCACGATCCATTCGCTCAGCGAGCCGCCGGCGCTGACCCAGCGCTGCGGCAGGTCTTCGGCGCCAGCCAGGCCAGGCGCTGCGAGAACACCCATGAACAGCGCGAGCGCGCCTGCGATTCGCCGCATGCTCATGCCTCCAGTACCGAAGCCTGCTCGGCCAGGGTCCGCCAGTCCTGACGTTCCGGGGTGCCGGGCTTGCGTTCGCCGAACAGTTGAAGGATCAGCTCGCCGTCGGCATCGAAGGCTTCCAGGCTGGTGACCACGCCGTCGACGCTGGGTTTGCGCACGCGCCACAGTTCGTGGACACCGGAGGTTTTCAGGTGCAGGTTGAACAGGGGGTCGAGCACGTTGAACCACTCGCCCATCCAGCGCAGGTTGCGCACCGGCCCGGTGTGGATCTGGATGCAGTGGCGGTTGCCGACGAAGACCATCACCGGCACTTCGCGCACGCCGGCCACATCCAGCGTGCGCGGCAGTTCGGCCGGCTGCAGCGGTTCGGCCCACTCAGCGCCGGCCAGGCGCAGCGCCTGGGTGCGGGCGACGGCGTGTTTCCTCAGCATCGCGTGGAAATGGTGGGTGTCCTTTAGGTCCGCCCAGTCGGCACGCAGCGCCTCGACGTCGACCGACGCGTCGGCCACGGTCGCGCTAGGCTCGGCGGCGGCCTGCAGCTCCAGCTCGGCGCTCTGCGATTCGGCACGGAAGCACTCGATCAACGGCTCCCAGGCGGACACCTCGCTGGCCTCGGTGAGAAAGACCTTGTGCACCGCCGCGCCCTGGCGATCGAAGAACTGCAGGCTGCGGTGGGCGCCGTGGTCAGTCTGCTCGACGATGGCGAACGCGAACGTCCAGCCGGAGAGGAAGAAGCGCAGGTCGATGTCCGGCGAAACCACCAGCCCCATCTGCCCGTTCGGCGCGATGCTGACTTCGCGGTACGGGCCTTTGCGTTCATGCACGCATTGCTCGTTGCGGGTCAACGCCATCACCTGACCGAGGTCGCCGAGCGCCGGCAGCAGCGCTGCCCACTCCGGACGCAGGCGCACCGCGTCGAGGCCGATCCGGCTGGCGATCAGTTCGGCCTCGCTGACACCCAGCGCGGCCGCGGCATCGCGGGCGCGCAGATGTGGCTGCTGCTCGCGCAGCGATTGCCAGGCCTGGTAGAGCCGCGAGGCGGACGACGCGCCGGGAGGGGAAAGACTCATCTTCGAGGTTCCTTGGACGATCAGAAAGGCGTTGGACCATAGCGCAAGCGTTTTGCACGGGTCATCCAAACTTACACTTACTGCGCCCTTATTCTCAATTGAGATTTACTTGCAATAAAGTACCGCCGCTGCTTCAGTCGAGGTCTCAGCGGCGCGAGGAACAGATGAAGCCCAAACGCCTGCGTTGACTTGCGCACATTCGGACGAATAATGCGCAGCCCGAATGGAGACCGCCGTGCACCTGCTCTGCACATCCGATCAACTGGCCGAGGGCCAGAGCCGCAGCTTCGTCTGCGCCGACCTGCCGCTGCTGGCGGTGCGCCGCGACGGCCGCGTGCACCTCTACCGCAACCGCTGCCCGCACCGCGGCGTGCGCCTCGACTGGCAACCCGACCGCTTCCTCGACGACAGCGGCAGCCTGATCCGCTGCGCCGTGCACGGAGCGTTGTTCCTTATCGAAAGCGGCGAATGCGTGACCGGCCCCTGCGAAGGCCAGGCACTGGAAGCGCTGGACTGCCTCGAGGACGAGCGCGGCATCTGGTTGAACGCGCAGCCGTAGGGCGGCTGAACCCCGCGAACGCCTGCTCGATGCAGACGTAGGGTGGGCTTCAGCCCACGCGACACACCGATGCATGGGGGGCGATGGTGGGCTGAAGCCCACCCTACGTGCAATTCACCCCTACCTGTCGATCAACGCCGTCCCAGGCGCTGCGCCGCTTCGCGCAGCACCCGCTCGGTGCCGTCCCAGCCCAGGCAGCCATCGGTGATCGAGACGCCGTAGCGCAGTTCGCAACCCAGCGGCTGGCTGCCGTCGAACAGGTGGCTTTCCAGCATCACCCCGCGCAGCGAGTCATCGCCGGCCAGGCGCTGGTCGATCACCGCGCGCAGCACCTCGGGCTGGCGCAGCGGGTCCTTGCCGCTGTTGGCGTGGCTGCAATCGACCATGATCCGCGCGGCGATGCCCTGGCGATGCAGGTCGGCACGGGCGCTGGCGACGCTGGCGGCATCGTAGTTCGGTCCGCGATGGCCGCCGCGCAAGACCAGATGGGTATCCGGATTACCCTGGGTGTGCACGATGGCCGGGCGGCCCTGGCCGTCGACGCCGAAATGCTGGTGCGCGTGGGCCGCCGAGCGCATGGCGTCGCAGGCGATGACGAGGCTGCCATCGGTGCCGTTCTTGAAACCCACCGGCAGATCCAGGCCGCTGACCAGTTCGCGGTGGATCTGCGATTCACTGGTCCGTGCCCCGATCGCCGCCCAGCCGAGCAGGTCGTCGAAGTAGCCGGCGAGCAGCGGCTGCAACAGTTCATTGGCCAGCGGCAGGCCCATCTCCGCGAGCCGCAGCATCAGCCCGCGCGAACGCTCCAGCCCGGCGTGCATGTCGCCGCTGCCATCCAGGTGCGGGTCGTAGACCAGGCCTTTCCAGCCGACGGTGGTGCGCGGCTTCTCGACGTAGGCGCGCATCACCAGCAGCAGGTCCTGGTCGACGTCGCGGGCCAGTCCGGCGAGTCGTTCGGCATAGTCGAGCACGGCCGTCTCGTCATGCAGCGAGCACGGGCCGACCACCACCAGCAGGCGCGGATCGCGGCCATCGAGGACGGCGCGGATGGCCTGGCGCTGTTGCTGGATCTGCTGGGTGAGGACGGGAGCGAGCGGCAGTCGCTCGCGCAGCTCCAGTGCGCTGGGCAGCGGCGAGGTGTGACGGCGGGGCTGGCTGGGGAAACGACGCAGTTCGGCGGTAGGCGGCGTGGCGAGGGTGGCGGCGGAAACGGCGGATGACATGGACGGGCTCCTTGGCCGGCGCGGGCATTGGCCGCGCGCGGCGCGCTATCGTGTGGTTGTTCGTTCGAGGGGAATGGCGGTGGCGAAGCGGGTAAATCGCCAGGCGTAGCGGGAGTCGTCGAAGGAGCGGCGGTAGGTGGTCATGGGTTGATCCTCGGGTTGAAAAAACGTTGGGCTGAAAAAACGAAACCCCCGGTCGGGTTACCGACCGGGGGTTCTGAGAACTCTGTGGTGGCGACCCGTCTTGCCGGGCGCCTGGTGGGGTATCAGGCGCGCGCGTGGCTAAACCAATACCCGTAAAAGAAGAAACGCACGGCAGCACCGGTAGCCCGGACACGCGCGGTCGCACTGCGCTGGGCAGCGGAACGAACGAGGGGGTTGGCGGCGTTGTGCATGGTTGTCTCCGTTGAATGTGAGCCACGTTACTGCATCGCCCGGCGTCGATCAATCGCCTGTGGCTATGGCGGTGATCGATCCGGCGCGCCGTCGTAGTCCGGGAAGATCGCCTTGCGGATGATCGCGTGCACGCCGAGGTTGCCGTCCACCACCTGGGTGACGCCAAAATCCACCGCCACCGAAATCAGCGAGATTGCCTCGTCCTCGGTCAGTCCGTGAGCCTTCATCAGGTAGTGGCGGGTCTTGCGGAAGGCGTCGCGCATCGCCGCTTCCATCGAGGACTCCTTGTACACCTGGGTCTGCGCGTTCGGTCCCAGTTCGGCCTGGTAGTTGGCGAAACTCAGCCCCTGCAGCACCCACTCCTCGGCGGTTTCGAGGAACGGGTAGCTGAGCTCGGCGAGGAAGCTGCCGGCCATCTGCACCTTCTTGTGCAGCACCAGTTGGAAGACGCCGGTCAGCGAGCACTCGATGGCGGTGCCGCACAGCTCGGAGTCGCCCTGCGAGGCGTGCGGATCGCCCACCGAGAACAGCGCGCCGTCCACCGACACCGGCAGGAATACCTTGGCGCCCTTGCCGGCCCGCCAGTTGTCGAGGTTGCCGCCGAAGTAGCTGGGCGGGATCGAGTCCACCGGGCCGAACTCCTTCGGCGCCACCGCCAGCACGCCGAAATGCGGGCGCACCGGCACCACCGCCTTGGCCAGGACGCCGTACTGCCGCTCGATGGTGGCCGGGTCGACCGGCACGCCGGGATAGTCGATGGTGGCGTGGCGCACGCCGAACGGGTCGGTCTGCGGCGTCCAGCGGAAGTTGTAGAGCGCCTTGGCGTGTGGCGGATGGGTGCGCGCGTCGATCTCGTAGACGGTCACCACCTCGCGCTTCTTCGGCTCGGTGAGCAGGTCGTCGTAGTGGAAGCCCCACCAGGCCGCCGCGTTGCTGCCGAAGCTACGGCCCTGGTGCTGCGGATGGCGACTGGGCCGCGGCAGGATGTCGAGGATGCGGATCTCCAGCACGTCGCCCGGCTCGGCACCGCGCACGTGGACCGGCCCGGTGCAGATGTGCACGCCGAAGCCTTCGCCGGCGCCGCGGCCGAGGATCGAGGCGTCCATCGGGCCGGCGCCACGGCGCTCGACGTTCTTCTTCTCGGCGCTCCAGTGGAACACGCTCTCGGCGCCGGGATCGCCTTCGATCATTCGCTCGCAGTCGTCCGAGGCGTGCTGGGTCAGCGTCTCGATGGTCAGGATGTCACCGGAATTGACCGTCAGCACCGGCGCGATGGAGCGGCTGAAATAGCCCCAGTGCACGGTCTTCTCCGAGACCGGGATGTAGTAGTGGTTGGGCAGTGCCTCGCCGGCGGGACCTCCCGGCGAATCCTTCTCCGCCACCGCCGCGCGTTTCGGCGCCAGCGCCAGGCTCAGTGCGTAGCGCGCATGGTCGTCGAGCACGCTCTGGAACGCGCGGCGCTGGCGCTCGCCGGGATCGTCGACGGCACGCGGCGGCGCCAGGTTCACCCGCTGGCTTTGCGGCGGGCGGCCGCGCTGCAGCGTCTCATGGGGATTCTTCGGCGGCTCGGCGCGGTAGGCACGCGGCGACAGGCCGAACTGCGCGGAGAAGGCGCGGCTGAAGTTCGCCGCGTCGCCGAAGCCCCAGCGAAAGCACAGCTCGGAAATGCTGAAGTGCGCCAGCGCCGGGTTGGCCAGGTCGAGCCGGCAGCGCTCCAGCCGGCGGTTGCGCAGGTATTCGCCGAAGGTGGTGGCGCCGGTCTTGAACAGCTTCTGCAGGTAACGCACGGAAAGCCCTTCCAGACGGGCGACATCCTCGACCTGCAGCTCGGCGTCGCCGAGGCGCGCCTCGATGCAGCGGCAGACGCGGCGCAAGTGGGCCAGTTGCACGGAGGTGGAATCCTCCGGCTGGCTGCGCTCGCGGTGCGACAGGCAGGCCACCAAAAGCTCGGTGAGCGTCGCCTCCAGCGGCGGCAACTGGTCGCGGTCCAAATGGGCGAGTTCGTCGGCGATCGACTGGATCAGGTTCAGGCACACCGCGCCGACACCGTTGCGGGTGGCGATGCGGTTGAGTTCCTGGCTGCCGGTACGCACCAGCCGCAGGATGAAACTGGCCGATTCGAGCTTGACCAGCAGCGCGCGGAAATCGCTGTCCAGCTCGATGCGCCAGGCCTGCGCCGGGTCGAACAGGACGATGTCGCCGGCACCGATGGCGACACGCTGGCCGTCCTCCACCAGCGCCCCGCTGCCGCCGAGCAGGGCCAGCACCAGCACGGTGCTGCCCTGGCACAGGCGCGCGTTGTCGGGGTGCGGGCTGAGCACCTGCGGCGAGGCGCTGACCTGCAGGAACACCGAATCCAGCGCCGAACTGCACAGCGCCACATGGCCGTCGGCCGGCTGGCCGACGAGGCTGCTGGCCAGGCGCACGCGCTGGAACACCTCGTCCCAGGCGGACTGGCGCAGCTCCTCGGGGAAGGCGCTGCTGGAAAAACGGCGCAGGTCGTTGAGCATCGCTATCCCGTGCAGAAGAAAGAAGTCTGGCCCGTGTACCCACCGCGCCGCGACACCGGCCGAAGCGACCGGCATTGCGAAGCGAGGGTCATGCCAGGGCAGTTCAACCCTCGCGGGCGGGGAAGATGCTCTTCTTGATCACCGCGTGCACGCCCCAGTTGCCGTCCACCACCTGGGTGATGCCGAAGTCCACCGCCACCGACATCAGCGAGATCGCCTCGTCCTCGTCCAGGCGCTGGGTGGTCATCAGGAAGTGCCGCATCTTGTGGTACGCATCGCGCAGCGCCAGGTCCACCGAGGACTTGGAGTAGATCGACTGCTGCGCACCGGCGCCCAGCTCGGCCAGGTAGTTGGCGAAGCTGAAGCCGTGCAGCACCCAGTCGTCCTGGGTTTCCAGCAGCGGATAGTTGAGTTCCGCCAGCGGCGTGCCGGGCAGTTCGGCCTTCTTGTGCAGGACGAACTGGAAGGTGCCGGTCAGGGAGCACTCGATCGCCGTGCCGCACAGCTCGGAGTCGCCCTGCGACGCGTGCGGATCGCCCACGGAAAACATCGCGCCGGCAACCGCCACCGGGAAATACAGGGTCGCGCCCTTGCCGATGCGCCAGTTGTCGATGTTGCCGCCGGTGTAGCTGGGCGGAATCGAGGTGACCATGTCGGCCTCGGCCGGGGCCACGCCGATGGTGCCGAAGTGCGGACGGATGGGGACGCGGATGTTCTTCAGCACGTTCTCGTTCTTCCTGATCGTGCTGTGGTTCACCGGAATGCCGGGGTAGTCGATGGTCGGGTGGACCACGCCGAACGGGTCGGTCTGCGGCGTCCAGCGATAGTTGTAGACCGCGCGCGCCCAGTTGCGCTCGCCGGTGGCGTCGATCTCGTAGAGGGTCACCACCTCGCGTTTCTTCGGTTCGCTGAGCAGGTCGCCGTAGTGGAACCCCCAGTTGGCGGCGGCGTTGCTGCCGAACGACTTGCCCTTGAACGCCGGGTTGGCGCTGGGCCGCGGCGCCACGTCGACGATCCGCACTTCAAGGATGTCGCCCGGTTCGGCGCCCTTGATGAACACCGGACCGGTGCAGATGTGCACGCCCTCGCCGCCGCCGGCACCGATCTTCGCGTCCATCGGCCCGGCACCGCGGCGGTTCACGCCCTTGCGCTTGGCGTCCCAGTAGAAGACGCTTTCCGCGCCCGGATCGCCCTTGACCATGCGTTCGGCATCGTCGTTGGAATGGTGGGTCAGGGTCTCGATGGTCACGTAGTCGCCGGTTTCGATCTCCACCACCGGCTTGGCCGACTTGCTGAAGTAGCCCCAGAGCACGGTCTCCGCGCTGGCCGGAATATAGTAGTGGCTGGTCGGGCCATTCCCCGGCTTGGCGCTGGCGCTCGCCGCCATCGCACTGGGCGACATCGATACGCCCAGGGCACCGAGCGTCGCCGCACCGCCGCCGACCACCATGGCGTCACGCAGGAAGCTGCGCCGCGCGGCGTGGAATTCACCCTTGATGTCTTTTTCGTTCTCGGCGGTAACGCCGTGCATGCAACCCGGACTGCAAACGTGATCGTCCATAGGAACCCCCTTGGTCAGCGCGAAAGGCGCCGGCACCTGGCGGGCCGGCGTGTCGATTATTCGCGGGGGTGGCGGCAAAGCGCTTGTCGGGCGCCGCACAAATCCTTGTCGCCGGCGCTAATCCAGCAGCACCGGCAACCGTCGGTCGATGGACAGGCCGTCGAGCGTCACCTGCGCAGCGTAGGCGAGGATTTCCACGCCGGCCGCGTGGGCGTCCTGCAGCGCCGCGGCATAGAGCGGGTCGATTTCCCGCGCCGGGCGCACCGCCTCGACCCCGGAGAGGTTGACGCAATACAGCTGCACCGCGCGAACCCCGGCCCGCGCCAGCGCCGCCAGCTCGCGCAGGTGACGCGCGCCGCGCAGGGTCTGCGCATCGGGGAAGGCGGCCACCGGGCTGTCGTCGAAACCGAGGGTGACGCTTTTGACTTCGACGAACGCCGGGCCGCTGGCGAACTCCAGGCGGAAATCGATGCGGCTGTTCTCCACGCCGTAGGGCACCTCGCGCTTGAGCGCCTCGAAACCGGCCAGCTCGGCGATGCGGCCGGCACGCAGCGCCTCCTCGATCAGCGGGTTGGCCCGCGCGGTGTTCACGCAGGCCAGCCGGCCCTGCGGGGTTTCCGCCAGCTCCCAGGTGCCCGGCAGCTTGCGCCTGGGGTCGCTGGAACGCTGGAACCACACGCGTCCGCCGGGCGCCATGCAGTTGAGCATCGAGCCGGTGTTCGGGCAGTGGATGCACAGTTCCTCGCCGCCGGCAGTGACCACGTCGGCGAGGAATCGCTTGTAGCGGCGCACCAGCAGCGCCTCTTCGAGGGGAGCGGCGAAGCGCATCAGCCCTGCCAGCTCTTCAGCCCGCGGGCGATGCGCTCGACGGCTTCCTGCAGGCGCGGCAGGCTCTGGGTGTAGGCGAAGCGCACGTGCTGGGTGGCCAGGTGGCGGCCGAAATCCAGCCCCGGCGTGATGGCGACGAACTCGGTTTCGATCATGTGCTGGCAGAACGCGAAGGCGTCGCCGCCAAACGCGGAAATATCCGCATATAGATAGAAGGCCCCTTCCGGCTCCACGGCGATGCGGAAACCCAGCTCGCGCAACGCGGGCAGTAGAAAGTCGCGGCGCCGGCCGAATTCGGCGCGACGCTCCTCAAGAATCTCCAGCGTGGCCGGCTCGAAACAGGCCAGCGCGGCGTGCTGGGCCATCGACGGCGCGCTGATGTACAGGTTCTGCGCCAGCTTCTCCAGGTCGGCGACCGCCGCCGGGGGCGCCACCAGCCAGCCGAGCCGCCAGCCGGTCATGCCGAAATACTTGGAGAAACTGTTCAGCACGAACGCCTGATCGTCGACTTCCAGCACGCTGGCGGCGTCGGTGCCGTAGGTCAGTCCGTGGTAGATCTCGTCCACCACCAGATGCCCGCCACGCACCTTCAGGGCGGAGGACAGCGCGGCCAGTTCATCGCGCTGCAACAAGGTGCCGGTAGGGTTGGCCGGAGAAGCGACCAGCGCGCCGACGCTGTCGCCGTCCCAGTAGCGCTCGACTAGATCGGCGGTCAGCTGGTAGCGGGTGTCCGCGCCGACCGGGACCAGTTGCGCGGCGCCTTCCACCAGGCGCAGGAAGTGCCGGTTGCACGGATAACCGGGGTCGGCCAGCAGCCAGTGCTTGCCCGGATCGACCAGCAGGCTGGCCGCCAGCAGCAAGGCGCCGGAACCGCCGGGAGTAATCAGGATGCGTTCGGGGTCAATGCTTAACCCGTAGCGACGCGCGTAGAAGCCGGCGATGGCCTGGCGCAGCGGTGGCAGACCGCGCGCCGCGGTGTAGCGGGTATGTCCCGCCGCCAGCGCAGCCTGCCCGGCGGCAACGATCGGCGCAGCGGTGGAGAAATCCGGCTCGCCGATTTCCAGGTGGATCACGTCATGGCCTTCACCCTGCAATTGATTGGCGCGGGCCAGCAGGGCCATGACGTGAAACGGTTCGATAGCGCGACTACGTGCGCTGTAGGACGGGGCCATTGGCCTTCCTTTATCAGGGCAAAAACGGTGATTCTAACCAAGGCTTCACCGAAGCGGCAGCATCCGGGAGTTTGGAGTAGCGCGCCCAGTTTTGATCTGGTAAGTTCGCCCGCTTGCAGACGCGGGGCCGGGTTGACCGGCGAAGGACATCTTCCTGCGCAGTGGACCAAAAAGAGTTGAGAGGCGGCCATCCATGCCCACCAAAGCTAAAGAACAGAGCAGCCAGCTGAACCGTGGCTACGAGCCCTACCAGGAAACCAAGGGCGAGGAGTACATGAGCGACAAGATGCGCGCTCACTTCACCGGCATCCTCAACAAGTGGAAAAAGGAGCTGATGGAAGAGGTCGACCGTACCGTGCATCACATGCAGGACGAAGCCGCCAACTTCCCCGATCCGGCCGACCGCGCCAGCCAGGAAGAAGAGTTCAGCCTGGAACTGCGCGCCCGTGACCGCGAGCGCAAGCTGATCAAGAAGATCGACGAGACGCTGCAGCTGATCGAAGACAACGACTACGGCTGGTGCGATTCCTGCGGCGTGGAAATCGGCATCCGCCGGCTCGAAGCCCGCCCCACCGCCACGCTCTGCATCGACTGCAAGACGCTGGCGGAAATCAAGGAAAAGCAGATCGGTTCATGATCTCGACGGGGCGCCAAGGCGCCCCGTTTCGTTTCTGCCGTTTGCCCTTCGAGCAGGCGATTTGCGTGGAACCAGGCCGTCTGGCGCAATGCCGGGCAACGCATCGATAATCCGCCGATGAACACCTCTTCCTATATAGGCCGCTTCGCACCGACGCCCAGTGGTCATCTGCATTTCGGTTCGCTGGTCGCCGCCCTTGCCTCCTGGCTCGACGCCCGCGCGCTCGGCGGTCGCTGGCTGCTGCGAATGGAAGACCTCGACCCGCCCCGCGAAGTCCCTGGCGCCCAGGCCGGCATCCTGCAGACGCTGGAGCGCTACGGCCTGCACTGGGACGGCGAGATCGTCCGCCAGAGCGAGCGTCACGCCGCCTACCTGCAGATCATCGAACGCCTGCAGCAGCAGGGCCTGGCCTATGCCTGCAGCTGCTCGCGCAAGCAGCTCGAAGGCCAGGGTGGCGTCTATCCCGGCACCTGCCGCGACGCCCGGCACGCCAGCGAAGACGCGGCGATCCGCCTGCGCGTGCCGCAGCTGGAATACCGCTTCGTCGATCGCGTGCAGGGCGAGTTCAGCCAGCACCTGGGCCGCGACGTCGGCGATTTCGTCATCCGTCGGCGCGACGGGTTGTTCGCCTACCAGTTGGCGGTGGTGCTCGACGACGCCTGGCAGGGTGTCACCGATATCGTCCGCGGCGCCGATCTGCTCGACTCGACGCCGCGCCAGCTCTACCTGCAGGAACTGCTGGGGCTGCCCCAGCCGCGTTACCTGCACGTGCCGCTGATCATCCAGCCGGACGGGCACAAGCTGGGCAAGTCGTACCGCTCGCCGCCGCTGGCCGCCGGTCAGGCATCGCCATTGCTGTTGCGCGCGCTGCGGGCGCTCGGCCAACCCACGCCGGACGCCGCCGAAGGCGCCGCCCCCGAGCAGCTGCTCGCCTGGGCCGCACGGCACTGGGACGCCGGCCTCATTCCGCGCTGTCGCACCCTGGCCGAGGCACAGCTGCGCTAGGCGCCGCCCCACGACCTTGCGCTTATAGCTTGCGGCGCGCCGCTTCCATTACCATCGCCCGACTTCCGAATCGAGACCGAGCATGTACATCTACCGACTGGTCTTGCTCCTGGTGGTGGGTATCTACCTGTTTTCCCCGGCCATCATGGATTGGTGGATCGACCCCAACGGCGCCTGGTACCGGCCGTATCTGCTCTGGCTGATCCTCATCGTGGTCACCTTCATCCTGCAGAGCCAGCGAGACGCCGATGAGCTTTAGCCTGAGCCAGCTGACGCTGGTCAGCGCCGTCTACCTGTTCGCCCTGTTCGGCGTCGCCTGGCTCAGCGAGCACGGCGTGGTGCCGAGGCGCCTGGTTCGCCACCCCCTGGTCTACACGCTGTCGCTGGGCGTCTACGCCAGCGCCTGGGCCTTCTACGGCACGGTCGGCCTGGCGTACCAGTACGGCTACGGCTTCCTCGCCAGTTACCTCGGCGTCTCCGGCGCCTTCCTGCTGGCGCCGGTGCTGCTCTATCCGATCCTGCGCATCACCCGCGCCTATCAACTGTCGTCGCTGGCCGACCTGTTCGCCTTCCGCTTCCGCAGCGGCTGGGCCGGGGCGCTGACCACGCTGTTCATGCTGATCGGCATCCTGCCGCTGCTGGCCCTGCAGATCCAGGCGGTGGCCGACTCCATCGGCATCCTCGCCGGCGAGGCGCAGCAGGCGAAGATGGCACTGGGCTACTGCCTGATGATCATCCTCTTCACCATTCTCTTCGGCGCCCGCCACATCGCCACCCGCGAGAAACACGAGGGGCTGGTCTTCGCCATCGCCTTCGAGTCGATGGTCAAGCTGATCGCCCTGGGCGGCATCGGCCTGTATTCGCTGTACGGCGTGTTCGGCGGGCCGCACCAGCTGGAGGTCTGGCTGCTGCAACACCAGACGGCGCTGACCACCCTGCACACGCCGCTGCAGGAAGGGCCATGGCGCACGCTGCTGCTGGTGTTCTTCGCGTCGGCGATCGTCATGCCGCACATGTACCACATGACCTTCACCGAGAACCTCAACCCGCGCGGGCTGGTGAGCGCCAGTTGGGGCCTGCCGCTGTTCCTGCTGCTGATGAGCCTGGCGGTGCCGCCGATTCTCTGGGGCGGCCTGAAGCTGGGCGCCACCACCAACCCGGAATACTTCTCCCTGGGACTGGGCCTCGCCGCCGGCAAGCCGGCGCTGGCGATGCTCGCCTACGTCGGCGGCCTGTCCGCCTCCAGCGGGCTGATCATCGTCTCGACGCTGGCGCTCTCGGGAATGGTCCTCAACCACCTGGTGCTGCCGGCCTACCAGCCGCCGGCCGAGGGCAACATCTACCGCTGGCTGAAATGGACCCGCCGCGGCCTGATCGCCGCGATCATCCTCGCCGGCTACGGCTTCTACCTGCTGCTGGGCGCGCAGCAGGACCTCTCCAACCTGGGCATCGTGTCCTTCGTCGCCACCCTGCAGTTCCTCCCTGGCGTGCTCTCGGTGCTCTACTGGCCGACCGCCAACCGGCGCGGCTTCATCGCCGGCCTGCTGGCCGGCATCGCGGTGTGGACGGTGGGCATGCTGCTGCCGCTGGTCGGCGACATGGAGGGCTTCTACCTGCCCTTCTTCGACCTCATCTACGTGCTCGACGACACCAGCTGGCACCTGGCGGCGATCGCCTCGCTGGCCGCCAACGTGCTGGTGTTCACCCTGGTTTCGCTGTTCACCGAGGGCAGCGTCGAGGAGAAGAGCGCCGCCGAGGCCTGCGCGGTGGACAACGTGCGCCGTCCGCAACGCCGCGAGCTGCTCGCCGCCTCGCCGCAGGAGTTCGCCGCCCAGCTGGCCAAGCCGCTCGGCGGCAAGACCGCGCAGAAGGAGGTGGCCCAGGCCCTGCGCGATCTGCACCTGCCCTTCGACGAGCGCCGCCCCTATGCCTTGCGCCGCCTGCGCGACCGTATCGAGGCCAACCTGTCGGGGTTGATGGGGCCGAGCGTGGCGCAGGACCTGGTGGAAGGTTTCCTGCCCTACAAATCCGGCAGCGAGGGCTATGTCACCGAGGACATCCACTTCATCGAGAGCCGCCTGGAAGACTACCAGTCGCGCCTCACCGGCCTTGCCGCCGAGCTCGACGCGCTGCGCCGCTACCACCGGCAGACCCTGCAGGAACTGCCGATGGGTGTCTGCTCGCTGGCCAAGGACCATGAAATCCTCATGTGGAACCGCGCGATGGAGGAACTCACCGAGATTCCCGCCCAGCGGGTGGTCGGCTCGCGCCTGTCGGCACTCGGCGAACCCTGGAAGAGCCTGCTGGAGAACTTCATCGCCGCCGACGACCAGCATTTGCACAAGCAGCACCTGGACCTCGCCGGGCACACGCGCTGGCTCAACCTGCACAAGGCGGCGATCGACGAGCCGCTGGCGCCGGGCAACAGCGGGCTGGTGCTGCTGGTCGAGGACCAGACCGAGACCCAGTCGCTGGAAGACAAGCTGGCGCACTCCGAACGGCTGGCCAGCATCGGCCGCCTCGCCGCCGGAGTCGCCCACGAGATCGGCAACCCGATCACCGGCATCGCCTGCCTGGCACAGAACCTGCGCGAAGAGCGCGAGGCCGACGAGGAACTCAGCGAAATCAGCAGCCAGATCGTCGAGCAGACCAAGCGGGTGTCACGCATCGTCCAGTCGCTGATGAGCTTCGCCCACGCCGGTAGCCGCCAGGTCGAGAGCGAATCGGTCTGCCTGGCGGACATCGCCCAGGAAGCCATCGGCCTGCTGTCGCTGAACAAACGCAGCGTCGACGTACAGTTCTACAACCTCTGCGACCCCGCGCACTGCGCCGAAGGCGATTCGCAACGCCTGGCCCAGGTGCTGATCAACCTGCTGTCCAACGCCCGCGACGCCTCGCCGGAAGGCGGCGCGATCCGGGTACGCAGCGAGGCCAGCGAGCACAGCGTCGAGCTGATCGTCGAGGACGAAGGCGGCGGAATTCCGAAGGCGATCGCCGACCGGCTGTTCGAGCCTTTCTTCACCACCAAGGACCCCGGCAAGGGGACCGGCCTGGGGCTCGCGCTGGTCTATTCGATCGTGAAAGAGCATTATGGCCAAATAACACTCGACAGCCCGGTGGACACCGAGCACCAGCGCGGCACCCGTTTCAGGGTCCGTTTGCCGAGGTATGTCGAAGCGACGTCCGCAGTGATCCCCGGGAGCTGAAATGCAGGCTGCATGCCGCTTGGCGGCTATTTCCGCGCAGCCCCGAGACCGTCGAGAGAATTCTATTGATGCCGAATATCCTGATCGTCGAAGACGAAACAATCATCCGCTCCGCCTTGCGCCGACTGCTCGAGCGCAACCAGTACGAAGTCAGCGAAGCCGGCTCCGTGCAGGAAGCCCAGGAGCGCTTCAGCATTCCGTCCTTCGACCTCATCGTCAGCGACCTACGCCTGCCGGGCGCGCCCGGTACCGAGCTGATCAAGCTCGCCCAGGGCACCCCGGTGCTGATCATGACCAGCTACGCCAGCCTGCGCTCGGCGGTGGATTCGATGAAGATGGGCGCGGTCGATTACATCGCCAAGCCGTTCGACCACGATGAAATGCTCCAGGCCGTGGCCCGCATCCTGCGCGATCGCCAGGGCGCCAGCAGCGCGCCGGCCGAACAGCCGAATGCGACGCGCGGTGCCGACAAACCGGCGTCCGCGAACGGCGAGATCGGCATCATCGGCTCCTGCGCGGCGATGCAGGACATGTACAGCAAGATCCGCAAGGTCGCGCCGACCGACTCCAACGTATTGATCCAGGGTGAATCCGGCACCGGCAAGGAGCTGGTCGCGCGCGCCCTGCACAACCTGTCCAGGCGCGCCAAGGCGCCGCTGATCTCGGTGAACTGCGCGGCGATCCCGGAGACCCTGATCGAGTCCGAACTGTTCGGCCACGAGAAAGGCGCCTTCACCGGCGCCAGCGCCGGCCGCGCCGGCCTGGTCGAAGCGGCCGACGGTGGCACGCTGTTTCTCGACGAGATCGGCGAGCTGCCGCTGGAAGCCCAGGCCCGCCTGCTGCGCGTGTTGCAGGAAGGCGAGATCCGCCGGGTCGGGTCGGTGCAGTCGCAGAAGGTCGACGTGCGCCTGATCGCCGCCACCCACCGCGACCTGAAAACCCTGGCCAAGATCGGCCAGTTCCGCGAGGACCTCTATTACCGCCTGCACGTCATCGCGCTGAAACTGCCGCCGCTGCGCGAGCGCGGCGCCGACGTCAGCGAGATCGCCCGCGCCTTCCTTGCCCGCCAATGCGCGCGCATGGGCCGCGACCTGCGCTTCGCCGCGGACGCCGAACAGGCGATTCGCCACTATTCCTGGCCGGGCAACGTGCGCGAGCTGGAGAACGCCATCGAGCGTGCGGTGATTCTCTGCGAGAGCCCGGACATCTCGGCCGACCTGCTGGGGATCGACGTGGAGCTGAGCGACCTCGACGACGACGATTTCGTGGAAAGCGCCGCGCAGGGCAGCAGCAACAGCCACGAGCCGACCGAGGACCTGTCGCTGGAGGACTACTTCCAGCACTTCGTCCTCGAACACCAGGACCACATGACCGAAACGGAACTGGCCCGCAAGCTCGGCATCAGCCGCAAGTGCCTGTGGGAACGTCGCCAGCGCCTGGGCATCCCACGCCGCAAGAGCGCCACCGCGGACGTATCCGAGATCCGGTAACGTCTCGCGACACACACATCCTGTTACCGCACACGGATGCGACGTAACAAAGCCGGGTTCATCGGTAACGGGGACCCGGCTTTTTTTCACTCCCGCCGCCGCCCATAAAAATCAAATCATTGATTTATAAGGACTTTTAAAAACTGGCACAGCTTCTGCTTTATCTATTGCACAACAACAATAACAAACGCTGAACCCCACAATAAAAACAAGACGTATCGACTCCAGCACAATAAAAACAACACGGCGGAGGCGCAGCTAACTGATTCTTTTGGAGAGGAATTGCTTTTGGGGCTTGCCCCACAGCCAGGACAAGAACAATAAAACTGCCTAGAGGCAGCGCGGACTGGTTGGATCACAAGGTCATGGCAGCGTCAGCGTCCAAAGTAATCCGTTTGCTATTAGCTCCCAGAGTGGGAGTCCGTCCTCAGGCCCCTGGCCTCGAGGAACGGGTCGGACAACAAAAACAACAAGCCGACATAATAATAAAAACAAAGAAAGCATTACTTAGGGGGAGCTTCGGCTCCCCCAGTAGCTTTACCCCCCGCAAGATCCGTCGTTCACCATCCCCCCTCGTAATGTTAGAATCCGCGAAAATCAAGCGGTCATTCTCAATCCTGGCCGATCATCCCGCCAAACAGTGCCATCCATGCTGAAGAAGCTGTTCCAGTCGTTCCGCTCACCCCTGCGCCGTGCCCAGCACCCGCGTAGCACCCCCGAGGTGCTGAGTAGTCGCCAGCATTCCCTGACCCACTCCCAGATCAGCCGTCACGCCGTGAGTGTGGTAGAGCGCCTGCAGAAGGCCGGCTACGAAGCCTACGTGGTCGGCGGTTGCGTGCGCGACCTGCTGCTCAACTACACGCCCAAGGATTTCGACGTCGCCACCAGCGCCACGCCCGAGCAGGTCCGCGCCGAGTTCCGCAACGCGCGGGTGATCGGCCGCCGCTTCAAGCTGGTCCATGTGCATTTCGGCCGCGAGATCATCGAGGTCGCGACCTTCCGCGCCAACCACCCGCAAGGCGATGACGAGGAGGACAGCAACCAGTCCTCGCGCAACGAGAGCGGGCGAATCCTGCGCGACAACGTCTACGGCACGCTGGAGGACGACGCGCAGCGCCGCGACTTCACCATCAACGCGCTTTACTACGATCCCAGCACCGAGCGCATCCTCGACTACGCGCGCGGCGTGAAGGACATCGACGATCACCTGATCCGCCTGATCGGCGTGCCGGAGCAACGCTACCAGGAAGATCCGGTGCGCATGCTGCGGGCGATCCGCTTCGCCGCCAAGCTCGACTTCGACATCGAGAAGCACAGCGCCGAGCCGATCCGCCGACTGGCTCCGATGCTGCGCGAAATCCCCTCGGCGCGGCTGTTCGACGAAGTGCTCAAGCTGTTCCTCTCCGGCGTGGCCGAGGAGACCTTCGAGCTGCTGCTCGAGTACGACCTCTACGCGCCGCTGTTCCCGGCCAGCGCGAAGGCGCTCGAGCAGCGCCCGGAGTACGCGGGCTCGCTGATTCGCCAGGCCCTGGCGAACACCGACGAACGCGTCCACCTGGGCAAACCGGTGACGCCGGCATTCCTCTTCGCCGCCTTGCTGTGGCCTGCTCTGCCGGCCCGCGTGCTGCAACTCCAGGATCGCGGCCTGCCGCCGATCGCGGCAATGCAGGAAGCCGCGCACACGCTGATCGTCGAACAGTGCCAGCGCACCGCGGTGCCGAAGCGCTTCACCATCCCGATTCGCGAAATCTGGGACATGCAGGAACGCCTGCCCCGTCGCCACGGCAAGCGCGCCGACCTGTTGCTGGAAAACCCCCGTTTCCGCGCGGGCTACGACTTCCTCCTGCTGCGCGAAAGCGCTGGCGAGGAAACCGACGGCCTGGGCGACTGGTGGACCGACTATCAGGACGCCAGCGACAGCGAACGGCGCGCCATGATCCGCGACCTCAGCGGCAAGGACGATGCCGGCGGTGCGCCACGCAAGCGTCGCCGTGGCGGCAATCGTCGCCGCCGCGGCCCGCAGGATGGCGCGCCGAGCTCGGCCGACTGATCCGTGGAACGGGTCTACCTCGGCCTGGGCAGCAACCTCGCCGAGCCACTCGCCCAGCTCGGCGCGGCGCTGCAAGCCATCGGCGAGTTGCCGCAATCGCAGCTCGTCGCCGTCTCTTCCTTCTATTCCAGCGACCCGCTCGGCCCACCGGACCAACCGCGCTACCTCAACGCCGTCGCCGCGCTCGATACCTCGCTGGCGCCCCTCGCATTGCTCGACGCACTGCAGGCCATCGAGCAGGAGCAGGGCCGCCAGCGCAAGGCCGAACGCTGGGGCCCGCGCACCCTCGACCTGGACATCCTGGCGTTCGGCGACCGGCTGATCGACGAGCCCCGGCTGCGCGTGCCGCACTACCATATGCACGCGCGGCCCTTCGTCCTCTATCCGCTGGCGGAAATCGCCCCGGGGCTGCGCCTGGCCGATGGCCGGACGCTCGACGAGCTGCTCGCCGCCTGCCCGTTCAGCGGCCTCGAGCGACTGCCGGTAACGCCGTAACACGGCGGTAACACCACCTAATTGACTTCACGCCCCCCCATCGGGACTATAGGCGTCCCGTTGCCCAGAGCCGGTGCCAAAAACCGGTGCGATCAGGACGGGTGAAGTGTCGTGCGAGCAATCCCCGCGGGCTTCCAGGCCGCCAAAACCGCCTCGTGCAGTACCATCACACCGCCTGCGAAGAGGACCTTTTCCATGCCTGAAACAACCCTGACGTCCCTGCAACAACTCAAGCTGCAGGGCGAGAAGATCGCCATGCTGACCTGTTACGACGCCACCTTCGCCGACGCCTGTTGCGCCGCTGGCGTCGAGATGCTGCTGATTGGCGACTCCCTGGGCATGGTCCTGCAGGGCCACGACAGCACGCTGCCGGTCAGCGTCGAGGACATGGTCTATCACACGGCCTGCGTGAAGCGCGGCAACAAGGGCGCAATGATCGTCGCCGACCTGCCGTTCATGGCCAACGCCACGCTCGAGCAGACGCTGAACAATTCCGCGCGGCTGATGAAGGCCGGCGCACACATGGTCAAGGTGGAAGGCGCCGCCTGGCTGGCCGAGTCGATCCGGCTTCTCGCCGAGCGCGGGATTCCGGTCTGCGCGCACCTGGGCCTGACGCCGCAGGCGGTGAACATCCTCGGCGGCTACAAGGTGCAGGGACGCGGCGACGCCCAGGCGCGTCAGCTGCGCGCCGACGCCGTGGCGCTGGAACAGGCCGGCGTGGCGATGCTGCTGCTCGAATGCGTACCCAGCGAGCTGGCCGCGGAGATCACCCAGGCGGTGAAGATTCCGGTGATCGGCATCGGTGCCGGCAGCGATACCGACGGCCAGGTGCTGGTGTTGCACGACATGCTCGGGCTGTCCCTCTCAGGCCGCATGCCGAAGTTCGTGAAGAACTTCATGGAAGGCCAGAGCAGCATCCAGGGCGCCCTCGCCGCCTACGTGCGCGAGGTGAAGGCCGTCAGCTTCCCCGCCGCCGAACACGGTTTCTCCGCATGATCACCGTGCATACCGTCGCGGAACTGCGCGCCGCCGTGCTGCACGCGCGCCGCGCAGGCAAACGCATCGGCCTGGTGCCGACCATGGGCAATTTGCACGCCGGCCACGCGGCGCTGGTCGAACGGATCGCCGAGCACGCCGACTTCGTGGTCGCCAGCATCTTCGTCAATCCGCTGCAGTTCGGCCCGCGCGAAGACCTCGCGACCTACCCGCGCACGCTCCCGGCCGATCAGGAAAAGCTCCTCGCCGCAGGCTGCGACCTCTTGTTCGCGCCCAGCGTCGAGCAGATGTACCCCAATGGCGCCGACGGCCAGACCCGGGTCAGCGTGCCCGAAGTGTCCGAAGGCCTGTGCGGCGCCAGCCGTCCGGGTCATTTCGAAGGCGTGGCGACGGTGGTCAACAAGCTGTTCAACATGGTCCAGCCGGATGTCGCGGTGTTCGGCCAGAAGGATTTCCAGCAACTGGCGGTGATCCGCAAGATGGTCGCCGACCTCAACCTGCCGATCGAGATCATCGGTGCGCCGACCGTGCGCGCCAGCGACGGGCTGGCGCTGTCCTCGCGCAACGGCTACCTCGACGAACGGCAACGCGCCACGGCGCCGGCCCTGTATCGCAGCATGACGCGCCTGGCCGACGGCCTGCGCGCCGGCAACACCGACCGCGCCGCGCTGCTCGAGCAGGCACGCACCGAGCAGGAAGCGTCCGGCCTGCGCGTCGACTATCTGGAAATCCGCGAAGCCGCCCACCTGCGCGCAGCGCGTCCGGAAGACCGTAAACTGGTGATTCTGGCCGCCGCGTACCTCGGTAGCACGCGCCTGATCGACAACCTGACCGTCGAGCTGCCGCCGACCGGCTGAGCGTCGCGAGGATGCCGCCAGGCCTCCGGGCAGAGCGGCGCGCTAGATTCGAAAAGCCCCGGAACACTGGGGGCTTTTCCTGTTCCAAGCAGTTCAGCGGTATAGGACATGCGCCCGGTCGACGCGACCGCGGTGCCTGAACAAGGCTCAAGCTAAGGAAGCCGGACATTCATGGCGTACTACCAGAATCCCCTCGACGTAACTTCCCTCCCCTCCTGGAAAGCCCTCACCGATCACCGGCTGAACCTGCAGAACTTCAGCATGCGCGAGGCCTTCGCCTCGGACCCGCAGCGCTTCAGCGACTTCTCCCTAAGCGCCTGCGGCCTGTTCCTCGACTACTCGAAGAACCTGATCACCCACGAGACCCGCGACCTGCTGGTCAGCCTGGCGCGCGAGGCCGGCGTCGAGCAGGCGCTGCACGCGATGTTCGAGGGTCAGCCGATCAATGCCTCGGAAAAGCGCCCGGTGCTGCACACCGCCCTGCGCCGCCCGGTGGGCGAATGCATCATGGTCGACGGGCACAACATCATCCCCGACGTACACCAGGTGCTGAACCAGATGACCGACGTGGTCGGCCGCATCCACACCAACCAGTGGCGCGGCTACAACGACAAGACCATCACCGACGTGGTGAACATTGGCATCGGCGGCTCCTTCCTCGGCCCCCAGCTGGTTTCCGAGGCGCTGCTGCCGTTCACCCAGAACGGCGTGCGCTGCCACTACCTGGCCAACATCGACGGTAGCGAATTCCGCGAGGTGATGGCCAAGCTGAACGTCGAGACCACGCTGTTCATCATTTCCAGCAAGACCTTCAGCACCCTGGAAACCCTGAAGAACGCCCAGGCCGCGCGGGCCTGGTACCTGGCCCGTGGCGGCACCCAGGAGAAGCTCTACCGGCATTTCATCGCGGTCACCAGCAACAAGCCGGCCGCCGTGGCGTTCGGCATCCTCGAGAAGAACGTGTTCCCGATGTGGGACTGGGTCGGCGGGCGCTACTCGCTATGGTCGGCCATCGGTCTGCCGATCGCGCTGGCGGTGGGCATGTCCAACTTCAAGGAGCTGCTTTCCGGCGCCTACACCATGGATACGCACTTCCGCACCGCGCCATTCGAGAAGAACATGCCGGTGCTGCTGGCCATGCTGGGCGTCTGGTACAGCAATTTCTGGGATGCCCAGAGCCACGCCTTCCTGCCGTACGACCACTACCTGCGCAACTTCGTCAAACACCTGCAGCAGCTGGACATGGAGTCCAACGGCAAGAGCGTGCGCCAGGACGGCTCGCCGGTGTCATGCGATACCGGGCCGATCATCTGGGGCGGCGTCGGCTGCAACGGTCAGCACGCCTATCACCAGTTGCTGCACCAGGGCACGCCGCTGATCCCGTCGGACTTCATCGTGCCGGTCGTCAGCTTCAACCCGGTCGCCGACCACCACCAGTGGCTGTATGCCAACTGCCTGTCGCAGAGCCAGGCGCTGATGCGCGGCAAGACCCGCGCGGAGGCCGAGGCCGAACTGCGCGAGAAGGGCTTGGACGATGCCGAGGTGCAGCGCCTGGCGCCGCACAAGGTGATTCCCGGCAACCGCCCGAGCAACACCCTCGTGCTGGAACGCATCAGCCCGCGCCGCCTCGGCGCGCTGATCGCGCTGTACGAGCACAAGGTGTTCGTCCAGGGTGTGATCTGGGGGATCAACTCCTTCGACCAGTGGGGTGTCGAGCTGGGCAAGGAACTCGGCAAATCGGTGTACCAGAAGCTCACCGCCTACGAGGCGGACGCCGCCGAGGATGCTTCCACCCAGGGCCTGATCGACTACTTCCGCGGCCGTCACCGCGGCTGAGCGCCCTGCGCGCCGCGCGGCTAAGCCGCGGCGCGCGGCCGCTCCCGCCGAAACATTCCTACAACTAAAGACAGCCGTCGCCCGGCCATCGGTACTTGAATGCGCCGGCGGCGCGGGTGCACCCTACGAACACAGCGGATACAAAAACAAAGGAACCCGCCCATGTTCGAGATCAGCACCCACCCCGTCAGCGACGCGGTGCGGCAGTACGCGCACCTGGACCGCGACGACTACCAGCGCCTTTACCGGCAATCCGTCGAACAGCCCGAGACGTTCTGGGCCGAGCAGGCAACGACCTTCCTCGACTGGGTCAAGCCCTGGGACAGCCTCCACGAAAGCGACATGCGGCGCGGCCACGCCTCCTGGTTCAAGGGCGGCCAGCTCAACGTCAGCTACAACTGCATCGACCGCCACCTGGAAAAGCGCGGCGAGCAGATCGCCATCGTCTGGGAAGGTGACAATCCCGCCGAGTCGGCGCAGATCACCTACCGCAAGCTCCATCACCACGTCTGCCGCCTGGCCAACGTGCTGAAGAGCCGCGGCGTGAAGAAGGGCGACCGGGTGTGCATCTACATGCCGATGATTCCCGAAGCCGCCTACGCCATGCTCGCCTGCACGCGCATCGGCGCGATCCATTCGGTGGTGTTCGGCGGTTTCTCCCCGGACGCCCTGCGCGACCGCATCCTCGATGCCGACTGCCGCACCGTGATCACCGCCGACGAGGGCGTGCGCGGCGGCAAGTACGTGCCGCTGAAGAATAACGTCGACCAGGCCCTGCAGCGCTGCCCGGAGGTCTCCACCGTGCTGGTGGTGGAACGCACCCAGGGCGAGATCGAATGGGTCGAAGGCCGCGACCTCTGGTATCACCAGGCGGTGCGCCAGGCCTCCGCCGAATGCCCGGTGGAACCAATGGATGCCGAGGACCCGCTGTTCGTCCTCTACACCTCCGGCAGCACCGGCAAGCCGAAAGGCGTGCTGCACAGTACCGCCGGCTACCTGCTCGGCGCGGCGATGACCCACCGCTACGCGCTGGACTACCACGACGGCGAAATCCACTGGTGCACCGCCGACCTCGGCTGGATCACCGGCCACGACTACGTGGTCTACGGCCCGCTGGCGAACGGCGCCACCACCCTGATGTTCGAGGGCGTACCGAGCTACCCGGACGCCTCGCGCTTCTGGCAAGTGGTCGACAAGCATCAGGTGAACATCTTCTACACCGCGCCGACGGCGATACGCGCGCTGATGCGCGAGGGCGACGAGCCGGTCCTGCGCACCTCACGCGCCAGCCTGCGCCTGCTCGCCAGCGCTGGCGAGCCGATCAACCCGGAAGCCTGGGAATGGTTCTACGAGGTGGTGGGCGACAGCCGCTGCCCGATCGCCGACACCTGGTGGCAGACCGAGACCGGCGCCATCATGATCGCCCCGCTGCCCGGCGCCATGGCGCTCAAGCCCGGCTCCGCGACGCAGCCGTTCTTCGGCGTGCAGCCGGTGATCCTCGACGAACAGGGCCAGGAAATCGAAGGCCCCGGCGCCGGCATGCTCGCAATCAAATCAAGCTGGCCGAGCCAGATCCGCAGCATCTACGGCGATCATCAGCGGCTCATCGACACCTATTTCTCGCAGTATCCCGGCTACTACTTCACCGGCGACGGCGCGCGCCGCGACGAGGACGGCGACTACTGGATCACCGGCCGCGTCGACGACGTGATCAACGTCTCCGGCCACCGCATCGGCACCGCCGAGGTGGAAAGCGCGCTGGTCAGCCATGACGATGTCGCCGAGGCCGCGGTGGTCGGCTGCCCGCATGCGGTGAAGGGCCAGGGCCTGTACGCCTTCGTCACCCTGATGAACGGCGCCCAGCCGAGCGACGGGCTCAGGCTGGACCTGCTCAAGCGGGTGGCTGGCGAGATCGGCAGCTTCGCCAAGCCGGACGCGCTGCAATGGGCGCCGAGCCTGCCGAAGACCCGGTCCGGCAAGATCATGCGACGCATCCTGCGCAAGATCGCCTGCAACGAACTGGACGAACTCGGCGACACCTCGACCCTGGCCGACCCTGGCGTGGTCGACGACCTGATCGAGAACCGCCTGAACCGTTGAGCCGTACGCGTCGTCGGCGTACGCGCCGGCGACCTGTAACGCGCGCTGCATCCGTTATCATCGACCGATGGAAATCCTTCGCCGTCGCATCGAAACTCAGGTCCTCAGCCTTACCGGCCTCGCGCTCGGCGGGGTCGACTTCGAGCATCCGCCGGGCGACCCCGGCCTGTTCGGTCCGGACTCGGCGTGTTGGAAGGTCCACGGCGACTTCACCTCGATGCTGATCGGCGGCATCTCCGCGCTGATGCTGCAAGCGCTGCATCCACTGGCGCTGGCGGGCGTCTGGGACCATTCGAACTTCCGCGAGGACATGCTCGGCCGGCTGCGCCGCACCGGGCAGTTCATCTCGGCCACCACCTACGGCAGCCGCGCCGATGCCGAACGGCTGATCGAACGGGTCCGACGCATCCATGAGGGGGTGGTCGGGCAGGCGGCGGACGGACGCCCCTATGCGGCGTCCGACCCGGCATTGCTGACCTGGGTCCACGTCGCCGAGGTCAGCAGCTTCCTCAAGGCGCATCTACGCTACCTCGACCCGGATCTGCCGGGCGCCGAGCAGGACCGCTACTACGCCGAAATCGCCCGGGTCGCCGAACGCCTCGGCGCCCATGACGTGCCGCGCTCGCGAGTGGAGATCGACCACTACCTGCAAGCGCAGCGCGCGCAGTTGGTCTGCGATGGGCGCTCGCGCGAGGTGCTGCGCATTCTCCTCGCTGCGCCGGCGCCCAGCCTCCTGGCCAAACCGTTCGGCACGTTGATGATGCAGGCCGGCATCGACCTGCTGCCGGACTGGGCGCACGGCATGCTCGGGTTCGACTTCGCACCCGGCAAACGCCGGCTGATCCGCGTCGGCGTGCGCAATGCCGCGCCACTGCTGCGCTGGGCCGTGCGCAATGGCTCGCTGGCGCGCGCCCGGCGACGCATGGGGCTGGCGCCGCTGCGCTGACCTGGCCCGGTACGTGACCGCCCGGTTCGCGTTTTGAGCGCCGCCACCGGTCTGTGCCAACATAGCGAATCGTCGCGCCAACCGCGCCCACGCTCGAGGAGTCGTCATGCAAGAAGTCGTTATCGTCGCCGCCACCCGCACCGCCGTCGGCAGCTTCCAGGGCTCGCTGGCGAACCTGCCCGCCGTCGAACTGGGCGCCGCGGTGATCCGTCGTTTGCTCGAACAGACCGGCCTCGACCCCGCCGAGGTGGACGAAGTGATCCTCGGCCAGGTGCTCACCGCGGGCGCCGGGCAGAACCCCGCCCGGCAGGCCGCGATCAAGGGCGGCCTGCCCTACTCGGTGCCGGCTCTGACCCTGAACAAGGTCTGCGGCTCCGGCCTCAAGGCGCTGCATCTCGGTGCCCAGGCGATCCGCTGTGGCGACGCCGAGGTGGTGATCGCCGGCGGCCAGGAGAACATGAGCCTGGCGCCCTACGTCATGCCCGGCGCGCGCACCGGCCTGCGCATGGGCCACGCCAAACTGGTCGACACGATGATCGAGGACGGCCTGTGGGACGCCTTCAACGACTACCACATGGGGATCACCGCCGAGAACCTGGTGGAGAAGTACTCGCTGACCCGCGAGGAGCAGGACGCCTTCGCCGCGGCCTCGCAGCGCAAGGCCGTCGCCGCCATCGAGAGCGGGCGCTTCAAGGACGAGATCACCCCGATCACCCTTCCGCAGCGCAAGGGTGAGCCGCTGGTCTTCGACACCGACGAACAGCCGCGCGCCGGCACCAGCGAGGAAAGCCTGGCCAAGCTCAAGCCGGCGTTCGCCAAGACTGGCTGCGTCACCGCCGGCAACGCCTCGGCGCTGAACGACGGCGCCGCCGCCGTGCTGCTGATGAGCGCCGACAAGGCCCGCGCGCTGGGCCTGCCGGTGCTGGCGCGCATCGCCGCCTATGCCAGCGCCGGCGTCGACCCGGCGATCATGGGCATCGGCCCGGTGCCGGCCACCCGCCGCTGCCTGGAGAAGGCCGGCTGGACGCTGGAACAGCTCGACCTCATCGAAGCCAACGAGGCGTTCGCCGCGCAATCGCTGTCGGTGGGCAAGGAACTGGGCTGGGACGCCGCCAAGGTCAACGTCAACGGCGGTGCCATCGCCATCGGCCACCCGATCGGCGCATCGGGCTGCCGCGTGCTGGTCACCCTGCTCCACGAAATGCTCAAGCGCGACGCGAAAAAGGGCCTGGCGACCCTGTGCATCGGCGGTGGCCAAGGCGTGGCACTGGCGCTCGAGCGCTAGCCAGTCGGCCCGAACGGGGCCTCGACCGGCTTTTTTCGCTACACTGCGCGGCCCTCTCTTTCGAGTCGCCGCGCATGCCCTCTCTCGATCAGGCGCTGCGCGCCGCCCTCTTGCAGCGCGAGCCGCTGCTCGCCGAACTGCACGCCCAGGCCACCGACTGCTACCGCCTGTTCCACGGCAGCCAGGAAGGCACGCCCGGCCTCACCCTCGACCGCTACGGCCCGCAACTGCTGGTGCAGAGTTTCCACCAGCCGCTGGATCAGGCCCTGCTGCCGGACCTGCTCGGCCAGGTCGAGGCGGCCCTCGGCGTGCCCTTGCTGCTGGTCTACAACGACCGCTCCGGTGGCAACTCGCGCATCGACCGCAGCGCCGGCGCGCACCAGCCCGACACCACCGCGCTGGCCGACCTCGTCGGGCGTGAATGGGGGCTGAACTACCGCGTGCGCGGTCGCCATCCCGGCCAGGACCCGCTGCTGTTCCTCGACCTGCGCAACGCGCGCGGCTGGGTCAAGGCGCACAGCGCCGGCAAGTCGGTGCTCAACCTGTTCGCCTATACCTGCGGCGTCGGCCTCTGCGCGGCGGCCGGCGGCGCGAGCGAGGTGTGCAACCTGGATTTCGCCGAAGGCAACCTCGCGGTCGGCCGGGAAAACCTGGCGCTCAATCCGGAGCTGGCGATGAGCTTCGTGCAGTCCGACTACTTCTCGGCGATCCGCCAGCTCGCCGGGCTACCGGTCAGCAGCCGCCGTGGGCACAGGCTGCCGTCGTACCAACGCCTGGCGCCGCGCACCTTCGACCTGGTGTTCCTCGACCCGCCGGCCTGGGCGAAGAGCGCGTTCGGCACCGTCGATCTGCTGCGCGACTATCAGAGCCTGCTCAAGCCCGCGCTGCTGGCCACCGCGGAGGATGGCGTGCTGCTCTGTTGCAACAACCTGGCGAAGGTCGCCCTCGCCGACTGGCGCGAGCAGGTGCTGCGCTGCGCCAGCAAGCTCGGTCGCCGCGTGCGCGACTGCCAGCAGATCGAACCGGCGGCGGACTTCCCCTCGCGCGATGGCCAGCCGCCGCTGAAGACGCTGGTGCTGCGCTTCTAGCGAAACCGCAGCGGCGCTTCGGAACCGCGACGACATGCCATACTCCAACGAACCTTTCGTCGGGACAGAAGACTACCCATGCCCAAAGGATTGAAACGCGCCGGCATCGCCGCCCTGGTCGCCCTCGCGCTGTACGCCCTGATCGGCTTCCTGATCCTGCCCGCCGTCGCGGTGCGCGTGGTCAACGCGAAGCTCGCCGAGTACGCCACGGTTCCGGCGCATCTGGAAAAGGTCCGCTTCAACCCCTTCACGCTGGAGCTGGAGCTCACCGGGCTGCGCTTCGGCGAGATCGGCGGCGAGTCGCTAGCCTTCGCCCGGCTCTACGCCAACCTGCAGCTGAACAGCCTCTGGAGCGGTGCGCTGCACCTGGCCGACGTGGAACTCGAGCAGCCGCTGGTGGACCTGCGCTTCGCCAAGGACGGCGCGTTGAACCTCGCCCAGCTGTTCAAGTTGCCGCCCGCCGAAACGGCGACCGAAGCACCGGCCGACGCCGAGGAAGGCCCGTTCCCGGTGCGTATCGACCGCCTGGCAATCGCCAGCGGCAAGCTGCACTTCGAGGACCTGCGCCCGAGCGAGCCCATCGAATTCTTCTACGACTCGCTGGATCTCGACCTGGCAAACCTCAGCACACTGCCCGATGGCAACGCCGAGGCCACGCTGTCCGCCAGCAATCCGGCCGGCGGCCGCATCGACTGGCAGGGCCAGGTGAGCCTGGCGCCGATCCGCTCCAGCGGCCACCTGCAGGTCACCGACGTCGCCTTGAAGACGTTCTGGCCCTACGTGCGCGACGCTGCGCCGCTGGACCTCGAGGACGGCACCGCCAGCCTGGACAGCCGTTACGAGCTGGACCTCAGCCAGGGCACCGAGCTGCGCCTGAGCGACGCCAGCCTCAAGCTGGCGCCGTTCTCGATCAAGGCACCGGATGGCCGTCCGCTGCTCAAGCTTGCCAGCCTGGATGTGGCCAAGGTGGCACTGGACCTGGCCCGGCGCCAGGTGGAAATCGGCGAGGTGCGCAGCCAGGGCCTGGAAGCCTGGGCCGCCCGCGAGGCCGACGGCCAGATCGACTGGCAGAAGCTGTTCGCGCAGAACGCCGCCGAGCCCGCTCCGGCCGCTGCCGTCGAAGCCGCACCGTCGGCAGCGGAAGCGACGGAAGCGACGGAAGCGCAAACGCCCTGGCAGGTACTGCTGCAGGATGCGCAGCTGCGGGGCGCGAAACTGCATCTCGCCGACCGCCAGCCGAAGCCCGCGGTCACGCTGGAAGTCGGCCCGTTGGACCTGGATGTCAGCGCCTTCGACAGCCTCGGGACCTCGCCCTTCCAGCTCAAGCTGAACACCGCCATAGCCGGCCAGGGACGCCTGCAGGTGGAAGGCCAGGCCCAGCTGCAGCCGACCAGTGCGCAACTCAAGGTCGTCAGCAAGGACATCGACCTGCGCCTGGCCCAGGCCTACCTCAGCCCATTCATTCGCCTGGAGTTGCGCAGCGGCCTGCTGAGCAGCGACCTCGATGTCGCGCTGACCGGCACCGAGCCTCTGGCATTGAGCGTCACCGGCAGCGCCGACGTGGCCCAGTTGCATACGCTCGACACGCTCAAGGGGCGCGACTTCGTCAAATGGCGCGCGCTGGCGATCAAGGGCCTGGATTACCGCCACGGCAAGAGCCTGAGCATCGACACGGTCAACCTCGACCAGCCCTACGCACGCGTGGTGATCAACGAGGACCTCACCACCAACGTAAAGGAGCTGCTGGTTCCGCAGCCGCCCTCGAACGAGCCGGACAGCCCGCCGCTGGCGATACGCATCGGTGCGATCGGCCTCAAGGACGGTTCGGCGAATTTCGCCGACTTCAGCCTGCGCCCCAACTTCGCCACCGCCATCGGCCAGCTCAACGGCAAGATCGGCACCCTCGACAACCGCAGCAAGAAGGCCGCTCCGGTGGAAATCGCCGGCAAGGTGGACCGCTACGCGCCGGTCAGCATCCGTGGCCGCCTGGAAGCCTTCGATCCGCTTAACAGCCTGGACATCGCCACCAGCTTCCACAACGTCGAGCTGACCACGCTGACACCCTACTCCGGCAAGTTCGCCGGCTACCGCATCCGCAAGGGCCGCCTCGACCTCGACCTGCATTACAAGGTTGAGCAGGGCCGGCTGAACGCCGAGAACAAGCTGGTGCTGCATCAGCTGGAGCTGGGTGAACGGGTCGACAGCAAGGACGCGGTGGACCTGCCGGTGCGCCTGGCGGTGGCCTTGCTCAAGGACACCAAGGGCGTGATCTCCATCGAGCTGCCGGTGCAGGGCAACCTCAACGACCCGCAGTTCAGCGTCATGCCGATCGTCTGGCAGACCCTGCGCAACCTGGTGCTGCGCGCGGTGCAGGCGCCCTTCAAGCTGATCGCCGGGCTGGTGCCCGGTGGCGGCGACAACCTGGATCAGGTTTCCTTCGCGCCCGGCAGCGCCGAACTGGACGACAGCGCGATGCGCTCGCTGGACACCCTCGCCGATGCGCTGAAGAAGCGCCCCGAACTGCGCCTGGAAGTCGAAGGCGTCAGCGCCCGTGCCAGCGATGGCCTGCCCCTGGCCGAGCAGCGCCTGGAGCGTGAGTACCGTACCGTCAGCTACCGCATGCTGCAGCGGCGCGGCGACAAGGTGCCGGCCAGCGCCGACGAGCTGGTGGTGGAGGACGATGACAAGCCCGCGCTGCTCGAAGGCATCTACCGCGATCGGCTCAAGCAGCAGCCGCCGGCGGAGTGGAAAGAGCTCGACCGCGAACAGCGCTTAGCGAAGATGCGCGAGGCAGTGGTCGGCTCCTGGGTACAGCGCCCGACCAGCCTGCTCTCGCGCAAGCTGGCCCAGGACCGCGCCGCGAACATCAAGGATTACCTGGTGCAACGCGGCGGCCTGGAGGATCAGCGCATCTACCTGCTCGACGTCAGCCTGATCCAGGGCGAAGGAAACGGTCCGGTGCCCACCACCCTGCACCTGGATGCAGAATGAGGCGCTGGGCCATCGGTGCACTGCTGGGCGTGATGGCCTCGACGGGCATGGCCGCCGACAGCATGCGCTGCGGCAGCAACCTGGTCAGCGCCGGCGATCGCGCCTTCGAGGTGGAGAGCAAGTGCGGCGCACCCCGGGAACGCGATCTGGTCGGTTTCACCGACGGCTATTCGCGCGCCGACCTGAAGATCGAAGAGTGGGTCTACGGCCCCAACAACGGGATGCTCTACATCCTCCGCTTCGAGGGAAACCGGCTGATACGAATCGAATCGCGGCGCCCCTGACAGCGCGCCAGCCTCGGGTGTAGGCTGGCCGCTCCTCATCCAGCAGCCATCCATCGTGACCTACCGTCTTCTCGCTCTTCTCTGCCTGCTGCCCCTGGCCGCCCAGACCCAGGCGTCCTCGTCGTTTCGCTGCGGTAATGCGCTGGTCACGACGGACGATCACATGGCGGAGGTGGCGGGCAAATGCGGCGACCCGGTCAGCCGCGATTTCCTCGGCTACCGCGAGCGCACCGACGACTACGGCTATCGCAACGAGGTGCAGGTGGAGGAGTGGCTCTACGGCCCGCGCAACGGCATGTACTACTACCTGCGTTTCGAGGGCAACCGGCTGGTCAACGTCGACAGCAAGCGCAACTAGGCGCCCCGCCGACACTAAGCTCATTAGAGGCAACGCGCATCCGGATGCGGTGCCGACTGCTGGTGCGCGTGGCGCACCCTACTGAAATGCGGTGCCGCAGTCGGCGACGGTAGGGTGCGCCGTGCGCACCCATTAGCGCGGTGTTGCCCGGCGGCGCTCAGGGGCAAACCAACGATAGAAGCGGGGCGCACGTCCAAGCCTGTATAGCGCATGAAAAAGCCCCGCCCGGTTGCCCGGGCGGGGCTTCGTACTTCCTGTCGGTCAGCAGCGGACTGCGTTCCTGTCGCTCATCCTGAGCGGTCTTCCCTGCGACAGTCCTCGCTATGAGCGGGCTGACTGTGACCGCAATCCTCCGGATTCAGGCAGCGCCATCCTGGCTGCAGCGGTCGGTACGCGGCGTGTTACTCGGTGGACTTCAGGCCGTCTGCGGAGACAGCTTTGACACCTTTGATTGTCTTGGCTTTCTGCACGGCAAGGTCACGCTCGGCATCGCTCGGCACTACGCCGGAGAGCGAAACCACACCCTTGTTGGTTTCCACTTTGATGTCCAGGCCGCTGATGCTGTCATCGGCGAGGAAGCTGGATTTGACCTTGCTGGTGATCCAGGTATCAGAAACCGCTTCTTCGGCCTGATCGACTTTCTCGTTGGCGGCCAGCATTTGCGGCTGAGACTGAACGGGGGTAGCAGCAAATGCGGCATTGGCCAGGGGCAGGCTCAGAGCAGTGGCGGCGACAGCGGCAAAAGTCCACTTGGTGAAAGGCTGTTTCATGCGGATGTACTCCTGTTTTTCTGATAGTGCCTGCAGCTATGTCCCGCCGCAGTCCACGTATAACAGCGCAAGCGCTGTGCCATCTTCTAGACAAACATAAATCCAATAAATTCAGGCACTTGAAAAACGACAGCGAAGCGACTTCCTTGCACTTTGCAAGTCGGAGAAATTTTCCACATGCAATTTGCACTATTTTCCTGGAGTCCTCGCCAAGTCCCGAAAACAAAAAAGGGCCCCGAAGGGCCCCTTTTCCTGTCGACTGATCGATCAGACGCCCGATGCCTTGGCAGCGGCGACATCCTTGATCGACAGCTTGATGCGGCCGCGGTTGTCGACGTCCAGTACCAGCACTTCGACTTCCTGGCCTTCCTTCAGCACGTCGGTGACTTTCTCGACGCGCTGATCGCTCAGCATCGAGATGTGCACCAGGCCGTCCTTGCCCGGAAGGATGTTGACGAAGGCACCGAAGTCGACGATGCGCTCGACCTTGCCGACGTAGATCTTGCCGATCTCGGCTTCCGCGGTGATCGCCAGTACGCGCTGCTTGGCAGCCTCGGCGGCGTCCTTGGTTTCGCCAAAGATCTTGATCGAGCCATCGTCTTCGATGTCGATCGAGGCCTTGGTCTCTTCGCAGATACCACGGATGGTCGCGCCACCCTTGCCGATGACATCGCGGATTTTGTCCTGGTCGATCTTCATCGCGATCATGGTCGGCGCATTGGCCGACAGCTCGGTACGCGACTGGGCGATGACCTGGTTCATCTGGCCGAGGATGTTCAGACGCGCTTCCAGAGCCTGGTTCAGCGCGATTTCCATGATCTCTTCGGTGATGCCCTGGATCTTGATGTCCATCTGCAGCGCGGTGACGCCCTTGGCTGTACCGGCCACCTTGAAGTCCATGTCGCCCAGGTGATCTTCGTCGCCGAGGATGTCGGTCAGAACGGCGAATTTCTCGCCTTCCTTGACCAGGCCCATGGCGATACCGGCGACCGGCGCCTTCATCGGCACACCGGCATCCATCAGCGCGAGGGAAGCGCCGCAGACCGAGGCCATGGAGCTGGAGCCATTGGACTCGGTGATCTCCGACACCACGCGAATGGTGTAGGGGAATTCGTCCGCGCTCGGCAGCATGGCGGCTACGGAACGGCGGGCCAGACGACCGTGGCCGATCTCGCGGCGGCCGGTGGCACCCATGCGACCACACTCGCCGACCGAATAGGGCGGGAAGTTGTAGTGCAGCATGAAGGGGTCTTTCTTCTCGCCTTCGAGGGTATCGAGCAGCTGTGCGTCACGCGCGGTGCCGAGGGTGGCGACGACCAGAGCCTGGGTTTCACCGCGGGTGAAGAGCGCCGAGCCGTGGGTCTTGTCGAGCACGCCGACTTCGATGTTCAGGCCACGCACGGTGCGGGTGTCGCGACCGTCGATACGCGGTTTGCCGTTGACGATGTTTTCGCGAACGGTGCGGTATTCGATCTCGCCGAAGGCATCCTTGACTTCGCCGGCGGACGGCTGGCCTTCCTCACCGGAGAACTTGGCGACGATCTGGTCGCGCAGCTCGCCGAGACGGCCGTAGCGCTCGTGCTTGACGGTGATGGTGTAGGCCTGGGAGATGGCTTCGCCGAACTCGCTGCGGATGGCGTCGAGCAGGCTGTTGTTGGCCGGCTTGGCCTGCCAGTCCCAGGTCGGCTTGCCGGCTTCGGCAGCCAGCTCGCCAACGGCCTTGATCACGGCCTGAAATTCTTCGTGGGCGAACAGCACAGCGCCCAGCATCTGGTCTTCGGTCAGTTCCTTGGCTTCGGATTCGACCATCAGCACGGCGTCCTTGGTACCGGCCACGACCATGTCCAGGCTCGAGGCCTTGAGCTGTTCGTAGGTCGGGTTCAGCAGGTAGCCGGTGCTTTCGTGGAAGGCCACGCGAGCGGCGCCGATCGGGCCGTCGAACGGAATGCCGGAGATGGCCAGAGCGGCCGAGGTGCCGATCATCGCAGCGATGTCCGGATCGGTCTTCTTGCTGGTGGAAACGACGGTGCAGATGACCTGCACTTCGTTCATGAAACCTTCCGGGAACAGCGGACGGATCGGACGGTCGATCAGGCGCGAGGTCAGCGTCTCTTTCTCGGACGGACGCGCTTCACGCTTGAAGAACCCACCGGGGATCTTGCCGGCGGCGTAGGTCTTTTCCTGGTAGTGCACGGACAGCGGGAAGAAGCCCTTGCTCGGATCGGCGCTCTTGGCACCAGTCACGGCGACCAGCACGGTGACGTCGTCATCGACGGTGACCAGCACAGCGCCGGAGGCTTGGCGGGCAATACGACCCGTCTCGAGGGTGACGGTCGACTGACCGAACTGGAATTTCTTGATTACCGGGTTCACGGTGTTTTCCTTCTCTTCGTTGCCTTTGGGGAAACTGCGCTTCTTGCGAAATTAGCGGGCAGTGTCGGGGTTCGGACCCGAAAACCGTCCTGGTAAAAAGCCAGAAAGCTGGAAGCCTGTGAACGGAAACCGGGAAAACCCGGCATCCAATCGCAAACTTCCAGCTTCCGGCTCAGGCAGCGTCTTAGCGACGCAGACCCAGGCGACCGATCAGGGCGCTGTAACGAGTGGTGTCCTTACCCTTCAGGTAATCCAGCAGCTTGCGGCGCTGGTTGACCATACGGATCAGACCACGACGCGAGTGGTGATCCTTGCCGTTGGCCTTGAAGTGATCCTGAAGCTTGTTGATGTTGAAGGTCAGCAGTGCAACTTGCACTTCCGGAGAACCGGTGTCGCCTTCAGCTTGCTTGTACTCGTTAACGATCTGGGATTTTTCTTCAACGCTCAGTGCCATGATTAGGGCTCCTTGAGTGAACAGGCCGGGACAGGTCCCGTGTTTTTAAAAGAGGAATGACCGTGCCTGCTGACAGCCACCCTCATTGCCTCGCGCGGACGAATCCGCACGCGGTATCGATCACTCCGATCGAATCAGTCGACGCGGCGCGATGCGCCCGTCTTCGCTCACTTCACCGATACCGATGAAGCGGCCATTGTGGTCCTGTACCCGCAGCATGCCGAACTTCGGTGCCTCGGGGGCGCGAACCGGCTGGCCGTGCAGCCAGTAGTAAGCGCTGTGTTCCGACAGCTGGATAAGCGGCCAATGCTCCAGGCCGCTGTCCGACGGCAACAGGAACTGGTCCAGTGCCTCGGCGCCGCCTTCGGCATGAGCCTGTTCCAGGGTTTCCAGACTGATCGCCTGGGCCAAAGAGTAGGGGCCGGCCTGTGTTCTGCGCAGTTCGGCGACATGCGCCCCGCAGCCCAGTTGCTGACCAAGGTCCTCGACCAGCGTGCGAATGTAAGTGCCCTTGCTGCAGCCTACCGCCAGACGCGCCTTGTCGGCCTCGAAGTTGAGCAATTCCAGGCGCGCAATAGTAACAGAACGCGCCTCGCGCTCCACCACTTCGCCCGCCCGCGCCAGCTTGTACAGCGGCTGGCCATCGCGCTTGAGCGCCGAGTACATTGGCGGGATCTGCTGGATATCGCCACGAAAGCCCGGCAGCGCGGCTTCCAGCGCTTCGCGACTGACGTCGACCGCCTGCCGATGGGTGACTTCACCCTCGGCATCGCCGGTGGTGGTGGTCACGCCGAGCTGGGCGACAGTCTCGTAACCCTTGTCGGCGTCCAGCAGGTACTGGGAAAACTTGGTCGCCTCGCCGAAGCACAGCGGCAGCACCCCGGTCGCCAGCGGGTCGAGACTGCCGGTGTGGCCGGCCTTCTCCGCATTGAGCAGCCAGCGGACCTTCTGCAGCGCCGCGTTGGAGCTGAAGCCTCGCGGCTTGTCGAGCACCAGGATTCCGCTGACGTTGCGGCGGATTCGTTTCACCTGAGCCAAGGCTTACTCCTCGGACTCGCCGCTGTGCTTGCGGTCTTCCGCCACGGCACGTTCGATCAGCGCCGACAGCTCTACGCCGCGACGAATGCTGGCGTCGTAGTGGAAATGCATCTGCGGCACGGTGCGCAGCTTCATCGCCTTGCCCAGGTGCATGCGCAGGAAGCCGGCGGCGTCCTGCAGAATCTTCAGGTTCGACGCGATCTTGTCGTCGTCCTGCCCCATCACGGTGATGAACACCTTGGCATGGGACAGATCGCGGCTGACCTCGACGGCGGTGATGGTCACCAGGCCGAGGCGCGGGTCCTTGATTTCACGCTGGATGAGCAGCGCCAGTTCGCGCTGCATCTGGTCGCCGATACGCTGGGTACGGCTGAATTCTTTGGCCATGTTCTGACTACCTGTACACCGGGCGGAAGAAAAACCCGCCCGGTTCATAAGCGGCAAACGCCCGGTCAGGCAGAGCCGAACCGGGCGTTGCGTTGAGCGACGGAAGCAGCTTAGAGGCTGCGCGCCACCTGGACCTTCTCGAAGACTTCGATCTTGTCGCCGACCTTGACGTCGTTGTAGCTCTTCACGGCGATACCGCACTCCATGCCGGCCCGCACTTCGGACACGTCGTCCTTGAAGCGGCGCAGGGATTCCAGTTCGCCCTCGAAGATCACCACGTCGTCGCGCAGTACGCGGATCGGACGATTGCGGTGCACCAGACCCTCGGTGACCATGCAACCGGCGACCGCGCCGAATTTCGGCGAGCGGAACACGTCGCGAACTTCGGCGATACCGAGGATGTTCTCGCGAACATCGCTGCCAAGCATGCCGGTCAGGGCTTTCTTGACGTCTTCGATGATGTCGTAGATCACGTTGTAGTAACGCATGTCCAGGCCTTCGGCCTCGACGATCTTGCGAGCACCGGCGTCGGCACGCACGTTGAAGCCGAACAGCACCGCGTTGGAAGCCAGCGCCAGGTTGGCATCGGACTCGGTGATGCCACCGACGCCGCCACCGACCACGCGCACCTGGACTTCGTCGTTGCCCAGGCCGCTGAGCGAACCCTGCAGCGCTTCCAGCGAACCACGGACGTCGGACTTGAGGACGATGTTGAGCGTCTTCTTCTCTTCCTGGCCCATGTTCTCGAAGATATTTTCCAGCTTGCCCGCATGCGCACGAGCCAGCTTGACCTCGCGGAACTTGCCTTGACGGAACAGGGCAACTTCGCGGGCCTTCTTCTCGTCGGCGACCACGGTCATGTCGTCGCCGGCATCCGGAGTGCCGTCCAGGCCGAGGATCTCGACCGGAATCGACGGGCCGGCTTCCTTGATCGGCTTACCGTTCTCGTCAAGCATGGCGCGCACACGGCCAAAGTTGACGCCGACCAGAACCATGTCGCCCTGACGCAGGGTGCCGTCCTGAACCAGCACGGTGGCTACCGGGCCACGGCCCTTGTCGAGACGGGATTCGACCACCACACCGCGGCCCGGGGCGGTCGGCGTGGCCTTGAGCTCGAGAACCTCGGCTTGCAGCAGCACGGCTTCCAGCAACTCGTCGACGCCGGTACCGGCCTTGGCCGAGACGCCCACGAAAGGCGCGTCGCCGCCCCACTCTTCCGGAATCACATCGAGCGCGGCCAGGCCGTTCTTGATGTTGTCCGGGTTGGCTTCCGGCTTGTCCATCTTGTTGATCGCGACCACGATCGGAACGCCGGCTGCCTTGGCATGCTGCACGGCTTCCTGGGTCTGCGGCATCACGCCGTCGTCGGCCGCCACCACGAGGATGACGATATCGGTGGCCTGGGCACCACGGGCACGCATCTGGGTGAACGCGGCGTGACCGGGGGTATCGAGGAAAGTGACCATGCCGCGGTCGGTTTCCACGTGGTAGGCACCGATGTGCTGGGTGATACCGCCGGCTTCGCCAGCGGCCACCTTGGCACGACGGATATAGTCGAGCAGCGAGGTCTTGCCGTGGTCGACGTGACCCATGACGGTAACGACCGGCGCACGGTGGAAGGATTCGCCTTCGAACTTCAACGATTCGGCCAGTTGCTCTTCCAGGGCGTTGTCGCTGACCAGCTTGACCTTGTGGCCGAACTCTTCGGCGATCAGTTGGGCAGTCTCCTGATCCAGCACCTGGTTGATGGTCACCGGGGTGCCCATCTTGAACATGAACTTGACGATTTCAGCGCCCTTGACCGCCATCTGTGCAGCCAGGTCGGCCACGGTGATGGTTTCACCGATATTCACGTCGCGCACGATGGGTCCTGTTGGGCTCTGGAACCCATGCTGATTGCGTTTCTTCAGCTTCGCCTTGCCGCGGCCACCACGACGGCCAAAGCTGTCGCTTTCGTCGTCGGTGCTGCGCGGTGCGACGCGCGGAGCGGGCACCTTGTCTTTCGGCGCGGGGCGATGCTGGGTGTGCTTGCGATCGCGACGTTCGTCGTCATCGCTGCGCGCCTTCTCGGGGCGCCGCACTTCTTCCTTCTTGCGCTCTTCGACGGGCGCCGCAGCGACCGGAAGCTCGGTGGAGGCGACTTCGACGACGGCCGCGGCAGGCACGGCTGCGCCCACTGCTTCGACGGAAGGCTGCGCCTGCTGACGGCGCGCGTCTTCTTCGGCGCGACGCTTGGCTTCTTCTTCGGCCTTCAGGCGAGCCGCCTCTTCCGCAGCGCGCTGCTCTTCCAGCTCGCGTTGCTTCTCGGCTTCGATCTCGTCAGGGCTGCGCTTGACGTAGGTCTTCTTCTTGCGCACTTCGACGCTGATGGTCTTGCTACCGGCAACCCGCAGGGTCGTGGTGGTCTTGCGCTGCAAGGTGATCTTGCGCGGCTCTTCCAGTTTCTCGCCGTGGCTGCCCTTCAGATGGGCCAGCAGGGCCTGCTTTTCGTTATCGGTCACTACTTGCTCGGCGCTGGTGTGCGACAGACCTGCCTCACGCATCTGCAGCAGCAGGCGCTCGACCGGTGTGTCGACCACTTGGGCCAGTTCTTTCACCGTGACTTGCGTCATGCATCTCTCTCCTCGACCGCGACTGCTTACTCGAACCAATGGGCTCGGGCGGCCATGATCAGCTTGCCGGCACGCTCTTCATCCATGCCGTCTATGTCGAGCAAGTCGTCGATCGACTGCTCGGCCAAATCTTCGCGGGTGATAACCCCGCGCATTGCCAGTTCCAACGCCAGGTCCTTCTCCATACCCTCCAGCGAGAGCAGGTCTTCGGCCGGCTGGGCATCCGCCAACTTCTCTTCGTTGGCGATGGCCTTGGTCAGCAGGCGATCCTTGGCACGGGAACGCAGCTCATTGACGATGTCTTCGTCGAAGCCATCGATGTTGAGCATCTCTTCCATCGGCACGTAGGCGATCTCTTCCAGACTGGTGAAACCCTCTTCAACCAGTACCTGGGCGAGTTCCTCGTCGACCTCCAGCTCGTCGATGAAGGCTTGCATGATGTCGCCGGTCTCGGCCTGCTGCTTGGCCTGGATATCGGCCTCGGTCATCACGTTCAGCGTCCAGCCGGTCAACTGACTGGCAAGGCGAACGTTCTGGCCGCCGCGCCCGATGGCCTGGGCGAGATTGTCTTCGCCAACGGCGATGTCCATCGCGTGGGCGTCTTCGTCGACGATGATCGCCGCCACTTCGGCCGGGGCCATGGCGTTGATCACGAACTGCGCAGCATTGTCGTCCCACAGCACGATGTCGACGCGTTCGCCGCCCAGTTCGCCGGACACCGCCTGCACGCGCGAACCGCGCATGCCGATGCAGGCGCCCTGCGGATCGATGCGCTTGTCCTTGGAGCGGACGGCGATCTTGGCGCGCGAACCGGGATCACGCGAAGCGGCCATCACTTCGATGAGCTCTTCGGCGATTTCCGGTACTTCGATGCGGAACAGCTCGATCAGCATCGCCGGCGCGGTGCGCGACAGGATCAACTGAGGACCACGGTTTTCGGCGCGAATTTCCTTGAGCAGCGCACGCACGCGGGCGCCGACGCGGAAAGTCTCACGCGGGATGATGTCTTCGCGGGCCAGCAGCGCTTCGGCGTTGTTGCCGAGGTCGACGATGACGTTGTCGCGGGTGACCTTCTTCACGGTGCCGAAGATGATGTCGCCAACGCGGTCGCGATAGGCCTCAACCACTTGCGCACGCTCGGCTTCGCGCACCTTCTGCACGATGACCTGCTTGGCGGTCTGCGCAGCGATGCGGCCGAACTCGATGGAATCGATCTTCTCTTCGAACACGTCGCCGTACTGGGCGTCGGCCTTGCGCTCCTGTGCCTGGTCCAGGGTGTACTGGGCAGCCGGCTCCTCGAACTCCTCGTCGGGGACCACGGTCCAGCGACGGAACGTCTCATAGTTACCGGTCTGGCGATTGATCTCCACCCGCAACTCGACGTCATCTTCATAGCGTTTCTTGGTCGCCGTGGCCAAGGCCAACTCAAGCGCCTCGAAAATCACACTGGCCGGTACGCCTTTTTCATTGGACACCGACTCAACAACCAGCAGTACTTCTTTGCTCATCGTACGCCTCGCCTCTCGCAATCCATTGGACCCGCGGGGATCCGCCCCTCAGTCAAAACGGGGAATAATGTTGGCTTTGTCGACCGAATCGATCGGCAACAGGTATTCGTGATCGTCGACCAGCACCACTACGTCCTGTTCTTCCGTACCGCGGAGGATGCCCTGAAAATTGCGCCGCCCCTCGAAGGGCGAACGCAGCTTGATCTTGACCTGCTCACCGGCATGAGCGGCGAACTGTTCCAAGGTGAACAGTGGCCGGTCCATTCCCGGAGAGGAGACTTCGAGGGTGTACTCGCTGGCGATGGGATCTTCCACATCGAGCACGCCGCTGATCTGGCGACTGACCTTTTCGCAGTCCTCGACCAGAATTCCATCGGCGCTATCGATATAGACCCGCAGCAGCGAATGCTTACCCTGAGAAATGAATTCGACGCCCCAGCATTGGTAACCCAGGGCTTCCACTACCGGCGCCAACATGGCCTGCAACTGTTCTAGCTTGCTCGACACGAAAGCCCCTCGCGCATGCTGTGCAAATAAAAAATGGGCGAAACGCCCATCCCTTGAAGCCGCCTGGAGTTGCCCGGCGGCAGACTGTCCAGCTAGCAAAAAGCCCCTGAAAAGGGGCTTCGCTACTACTGGTTGCGGGGGCTGGATTTGAACCAACGACCTTCGGGTTATGAGCCCGACGAGCTACCAAACTGCTCCACCCCGCGACAAAGCTGGGGCGAAAGTATACGGTTATTTACCCTTTCAGGTCAACCGAACCTCCGCTAACAGCAAAGCCCGCTATTGCGGGCTTTGCTGAGTATTGGTACCGAGGAGGGGACTCGAACCCCTACAGCCTATGGCCACTACCACCTCAAGGTAGCGTGTCTACCAATTCCACCACCTCGGCAAAACTTGCCTTCTACTTCTGCTCTGAAGCCTGAGGTACGTCAGCGCCATCGTTGGCCGCTGGCTTTTGCTCTTCGAGCACCGGCACATCACTTGCTGCCGATTCTTTCTTCTGCACTTCCATGACCGCCGGATCAGGCAGGCCGACGCTAGTCAGCGCTTCAGCCTTTTCCTTAGCAAAGTAACCTAAGCCCAAGCTGGTCAAGAAAAAAACGGTGGCCAGTATAGCAGTAACTCGACTCAGAAAGGTAGAGGAACCTTGGCCGCCAAATACAGTTGCGGAAGCACCGGAGCCAAAAGAGGCACCCGCATCCGCACCTTTCCCCTGCTGCAGAAGCACCAGGGCGATAACGCTCAGAGCCCCCAGCAGGTGAACAACGATTACGACAGTTTGCAGCATTTCATCAGCATCCCGCGGCGCGACAGATCGCACCGAATTCATCCGCATTCAAGGAGGCACCACCAATCAGCCCCCCATCGATATCCGCCATGCCAAACAGCTCGGCGGCATTGGTGGCCTTGACGCTGCCGCCGTAAAGAATCCTCATACCCTGCGCCACTTCGGCGCTCTCACCCGCCAACTGCGCGCGAATCGCCGCGTGGACCGCTTGCGCCTGGGCCGGCGTCGCAGTTAGTCCGGTACCAATGGCCCAGACCGGCTCATAGGCGATCACCGCATTGAAGAAGGCACCGATACCCAATTCATGGATGATGCTGCCCAACTGCTCGGACACCACTTCGAGCGTCCGTCCCGCCTGACGCTGCTCCAGCGTCTCGCCGACACAGAGGATGGGCACCAACCCATGCGACTGCGCCGCGATGAACTTGCGGCTGAGCAACTCGTCACTCTCGCCGAACAACTGGCGGCGCTCGGAATGTCCGATCAACACCAGCTTGCAACCTGCATCAGCCAACTGAGCCGCGGAAATTTCTCCCGTCAGCGCACCTTGCCAAGGCTCTTTCGCGCAGTTTTGCGCACCGACCGCTATGGGAGAATCGGCGAGAACCTCGAGCACGCGCTCTACATGGAGAAAAGGCGGCAGTACGGCGACTTCGACCGAATCCGGTATCGCCAGTTGGCGAACACCTTGGGCGAGCGCATCAGCGCTGGCGCGGGTACCGTGCATTTTCCAGTTACCAGCAACCATCGGGCGACGCATGCTCAACCTCGTCGATCAAAGTGGGCGCAGATGTTAACCAAGAGCTTGCGGACTGGCAAGCGAATCAAGCACATACCTCTGTCACGACCTTCGCCAGCTCATCGGCGTAGCCGCGCACCTGGGCTTCATCGTCACCTTCGACCATCACCCGCACCAGCGGCTCGGTGCCCGACTTGCGCAACAGCACGCGGCCGCGCCCCGCCATGCGCTCCTGAACACGCTCGCAGGCGTCCTGGACAGCCGGGTGCTCGACCGGATCCAGATCGCCGGAAAAACGCACGTTGACCAGAACCTGCGGGCACTTGCGCAGTGCCTGGCGCGCTTCGGCCAGCGTCTGCCCGCGACGCTTGAGCGCCATCAGCACCTGCAGTGCGGCGATGATCGCGTCGCCGGTGGTGGTGTACTGGCAGCAGACGATGTGCCCGGAGTTCTCGCCACCCAGCTGCCAGCCACGCGACAGCAGCTCGCTCATCACGTACCGGTCGCCCACCTTGGCGCGCACGAACGGAATGTCCAGCTCCTTGAATGCAAGTTCGAGCCCCAGGTTGCTCATCAGGGTGCCGACTACCCCCCCCTGCAACCGACCCTGCTCGCGCAGATCGCGAGCGATCACGTAGAGCAGCTCGTCACCGTCGACGATGGCACCGGTGTGATCGACCATCAGCACGCGATCGCCGTCGCCATCGAAGGCGATGCCGAGGTCGGCGTGCTGCTCGATGACGGTCGCCTGCAACGACTCCACATGGGTCGAACCGCACTGGTCGTTTATGTTCAGGCCATTGGGCTGGGCGGCAAGGACGCTGACCTCGGCACCCAACTCGCGGAACACGTTCGGCGCCACCTTGTAGGTCGCCCCGTGGGCGCAGTCGACGACGATCTTCAGCCCGGCGAAATCGGTACTGGTCGGCACGCTGCTCTTGCAGAACTCGATGTAGCGTCCGGCGGCGTCGTTGATCCGCGAGACCTTGCCCAGCTTGGCGGAATCCACCACCACCATCGGCGTATCGAGCAGTTCCTCGATCATCAGTTCTACCTCGTCGGGCAGCTTGGTGCCGTGGCCGGAGAAGAACTTGATGCCGTTGTCGTAGTGCGGGTTGTGCGAGGCGCTGATGACGATACCCGCCTCGGCGTGGAAGGTGCGGGTCAGATAGGCAATGGCGGGTGTCGGCATGGGCCCGAGCAGCAACACATCGGCACCGGCCGCGGACAACCCGGCCTCCAGCGCGGATTCGAACATGTACCCGGAGATGCGCGTGTCCTTGCCCACCAGAATCCGGCAGGCGCCCTGGCGACGGAACGCCATTCCAGCGGCCCAGCCGAGCTTGAGCATGAAGTCCGGCGTAATGGGAAATTGCCCGACCAGTCCGCGAATACCGTCGGTGCCGAAATACTTTCTGCTCATAACCGCTCCATCAAATTCATTCCGCCGCTTCGACCGCGGCGATCATTCGAACCACATCGACCGTCTCGGCGACGTCATGCACCCGCAGGATATGCGCGCCCTTGGCCACCGCAAGGGCCGCCAGGGCCAGGCCACCATACAGGCGGCCTTCGACGCCACATCCAAGCGCCTGGCCGATCATGCTCTTGCGCGAGACGCCCACCAGCAGCGGCAGCCCGAACCGCAACAGGGCGTCGAGGTGCTTGAACAGGCTCAAATTATGCGCCAGGTTCTTGGCAAAGCCGAACCCAGGATCGAGGAGCAGCCTTTCACGGCCGATTCCCGCAGCCTCGCACAGCGCGACGCGCGCCCCCAGATAGTCACAGACCTCTTCGACGACATCCCCATAAGCCGGACGGTCCTGCATGGTCGCCGGCTCGCCACGCATATGCATCAGGCAGACCGCCAGGCCACTCTCGGCAGCCGCCTGCAGGGCGCCCTCGCGACTCAGCGAACGCACGTCGTTGATCAGGCCCGCACCCTGCCGGGCGCTTTCGCGCATCACCTGGGGGGTGGAGGTATCCACCGAGATGATCACGTCGAGCTCGGCCGCGATCACCTGGACGACCGGAATGACGCGCTCGAGCTCATCGTCGACGGATACGATGGCGGCGCCCGGACGGGTCGACTCGCCACCAACATCGATCAGCGTCGCCCCCGCTGCAACCATCGCTTCGGCGTGCCGCAACGCATCGTCGAGCGCATTGAAGCGGCCGCCGTCGGAAAAGGAATCGGGGGTAACGTTGAGAATGCCCATGACATGCGGGCGGCTTAAATCAAGAACCCGGTTGCCGCAAGGCAACCGGGTCTGGTTTTGCTGAAAGCTCATGACTGCCTTAGTGTTCGCCGGCCGGACCACCGATCGGGGTTTCCGGGCGATCACCCTCAGGGCGTGTCACGGTCGGACCCGAGGCGCCGCCCGTACCGTCCTGCCAGTCACGCGGCTCGCGCGGTATACGACCGGCCATGATGTCGTCGATCTGGTCGGCATCGATGGTTTCGTACTTCATCAGCGCTTCGGCCATGCGATCGAGCTTGTCGCGGTTCTCCACCAGAAGCTGCTTGGCGGTGCCGTAGCAGGTGTCGATGATGCTGCGGATTTCCAGATCGATCAGCTTGGCGGTATCCGCTGACATGCTGGCGTTCTGGCTGCTGCCGCCACGACCGAGGTAACCCTCGTTCTCGTCCTCGGCATACATCAGCGGGCCGAGCTTCTCGGACAGGCCCCACTTGGTGACCATGTTCTTCGCCAACTGGGTGGCGCGCATGATGTCGTTCGAGGCACCGGTGGTGACGCCGTCGAAGCCCAGCGTCATCTCTTCGGCGATACGGCCGCCGAACAGCGAGCAGATCTGGCCGATCAGCGCACGCTTGGACAGACTGTAGCGGTCTTCCTCGGGGAGGAACATGGTCACGCCCAGAGCGCGGCCACGCGGGATGATCGAGACCTTGTAGACCGGATCATGCTCGGGAACCAGGCGCCCTACGATGGCATGGCCGGCTTCGTGGTAGGCCGTATTGAGCTTTTCCTTGTCCGACATGACCATGGTCTTGCGCTCGGCCCCCATCATGATCTTGTCTTTGGCCAGCTCGAATTCCTTCATGTCGACGACACGCTTGCCGGAGCGCGCGGCGAACAGCGACGCCTCGTTGACCAGGTTGGCCAGATCGGCGCCGGAGAAGCCCGGCGTACCGCGCGCGATGACCGCTGCCTTGACGTTCTCGCCCATCGGCACCTTGCGCATGTGCACGTTGAGGATCTGCTCGCGGCCACGGATGTCCGGCAGGCCGACCACCACCTGGCGGTCGAAACGGCCCGGACGCAGCAGCGCGGGGTCGAGTACGTCGGGACGGTTGGTCGCGGCGATGACGATAATGCCGTCGTTCATCTCGAAGCCGTCCATCTCAACCAGCAACTGGTTGAGGGTTTGCTCGCGCTCGTCGTGACCGCCGCCCATGCCGGCGCCACGGTGGCGGCCGACGGCATCGATCTCGTCGATGAAGATGATGCAGGGCGCGTGTTTCTTCGCCTGGTCGAACATGTCACGAACGCGGGATGCACCCACGCCGACGAACATCTCGACGAAGTCGGAACCGGAAATGGTGAAGAACGGCACCTTGGCCTCGCCGGCAACGGCTTTGGCCAGCAGCGTCTTGCCGGTACCCGGCGAGCCGACCATCAGCACGCCGCGCGGAATACGCCCGCCCAGGCGCTGGAACTTGCCCGGATCGCGCAGGAACTCGACCAGCTCGCTGACCTCCTCCTTGGCCTCGTCGCACCCGGCGACGTCGGCGAAGGTGGTTTTCACCTGGTCCTCGGAGAGCAGGCGCGCCTTGGACTTGCCGAAGCTCATCGGCCCACCCTTGCCGCCGGCGCCGCCCTGCATCTGGCGCATGAAGAACATGAACACCGCGATGATCACCAGGATCGGGAAGCTCGCCACCAGCAGTTGAGTCCAAATGCTCTGCTGCTCGGGCTGCTTGCCTTCGATGACCACGTTGTTGTCGATCAGGTCACCGATCAGACCGCCGTCCTGGATCGCCGGGCGGATGGTCTTGAAGGTATCGCCGTCGGCACGCTTGCCGGTGATGACGTAGCCATCCACGGTGACGCGCTCGACCTTGCCGTCCTTGACCTGCCCGATGAAGTCCGAGTAGTTCAGCGTCTGCGGCTCGGTGGGGCTGGAGAAGTTGTTCATCACGGTCACCAGGACGGCCGCGATGATCAACCACAGAATCAGATTCTTTGCCATGTCGTTCAATTCTCTAACCCTCTGGAGCAGGCCAATTCGACCTCGTACCCGCATGACGGCTGGTTGGTAACCCGCCTAACTTACTATACAACCCCACCCCGGGCGGGAGGTGTCTGTAACCCTTTATATCGTTGAGACTGCCAGAAAAGCGCTTTAGTGCAATCACTCTCCGCGGAAACCGCGGGCCAGCAGGTACTGCTCACGGGAGCGATCGCGAGAGGACAGCGGCTTGCGCATCTGCACCTTGTCGAACTGCTCGCGAACCTGCTTGTGGTAAAGATCGAAACCTTCACCCTGGAAAATCTTGATCAGGAAATCGCCACCCGGACGCAATACCCGGCCGGCGAGATCCAGTGCCAGCTCGCACAGATACATGGCGCGCGGCTGATCAGAAGCTCTCACTCCACTCATATTGGGGGCCATGTCGGAAATCACAAGGTCCACCGGGTTTTCGCCGATGGCTTCGAGGATACGAGCGAACACCGCATCGTCGGTGAAGTCACCCTGAATGAAGGTCACGTCGGGGATGCTATCCATCTCCAGGATGTCGGAGGCGATTAACCGTCCACGGTCGCCAATGACCCGACTGGTGACCTGCGACCACCCTCCGGGCGCCGCGCCGAGATCGACGACGGTGATACCGGGACGCAGGATGCGGTCCTTCTCCTGGATTTCCAGCAGCTTGTAGCTGGCGCGCGAACGGTAGCCGTCCTTCTGCGCCATCTTCACGTAGGGGTCGTCGAAATGTTCTTTCAGCCAACGAGGGCTAGTCTTGGAACGGGCCACGAGGCACCTCGGGTAACGAATGTGATTGGCTGAGCGCGGCCCGAATCGCTCGGGTAAACTACGCCACTTTTTTGCAAAACGAATCGAACAGGGGTCGGATTATGGCGCTCACTCAAGAGCAGAAGAAGCAATACAAATCTATCGGCCACCACCTGAAACCGGTATTGATCGTCGCCGAGAACGGCCTCAGCGAAGGCGTCGCCGCCGAGCTCGACCGCGCGTTGAACGATCACGAGCTGATCAAGGTGCAGTTCCGCATCACCGAACGCGAAGAACGTATCGCCCTGATCGAAGCGGTGTGCAAGAGCGGCCGGGCCCAGCTGGTGCAGATGATCGGCAAGATGGCGCTCATCTATCGCAAGAACCCGCAGCCGAACAAGAACCTCTCCAACCTGCACCGCCACCAGGCCTGACACCGCCAGGCGGAGCCTTCAGCTCCGCGGCTGGCCCGGCACCGGCTGCAACACCAGCAGCGCACCGCAAAAACCCAACAGCAGGTAGACGAAGCGCGGGGCGAACTCCGCGCCGGGCAAGCCTGCGCGCAGCAGCGGGTAGGTTGCCGAGATCAGCAGGATACCCAGCAGCAGCCGACCGCGCGTTTGCTGCCACAGGCTCGGGAAACCCTCGGCCTGCGCCAGGATCAAGCCCTGCAGCACCACGCAGAACGCCGCGAAGGCTACCAGCAGTGCACGCAGCCCGGCGCCAACCTCCTCGACCAGCAAGGGCGCCAGACCGATTCGCTGCAGCGCGGGCACCATCACGAAGTGCAGCAGCCACAGGCCGCCGACCCAGAAGGTCTGCGCCAACCGCCAGGCGGCGGCGCCGGCCCGCAGGCGCAGGCGCAGGCGCAGGTCAGATATGGCGAACCTCGACGATCTCGTACTCGACCAGACCGCTGGGCGTCTTCACGCCCACGGCGTCGCCTTCCAGCTTGCCGATCAGCGCCCGGGCTATCGGTGAACTGACCGACAGCTTGCCCTGCTTCACGTCGGCCTCGTCCTCGCCGACGATCTGGTAGGTGACGCTCTCGTCGGTCTCGACATTGGCGATCTCCACGGTGCTGCCGAAGATCACCTTGCCGGTGTGCTCGATGGTCGTCACATCGATCACCACCGAGTTCTGCAGGCGGCCTTCGATGTCGCGGATGCGCGCCTCGACCATGCCCTGTTGCTCGCGGGCGGCGTGGTATTCGGCGTTTTCCTTGAGGTCACCCAGCTCGCGAGCGGTGCCGATGTCCTGGCTCAGCTTCGGACGGACGACCTTGGTCAGGTGGGCGAGTTCTTCTTCCAGGGCGCGAGCGCCCTGCACGGTCATGGGGTACTTGGTCATGCGTTGATTCCTGCGTGAAGGTCCTGCAGACGGCGCACGGTCTTTTCCGGACCGAATTTGAGCGCTTCACAGATCGCCTGGCCACCGGCGATGGTGGTGGTGATGCAGATCTTGTGCTGCAGGGCGTTACGACGGATGGAATAGGAGTCGGCGATGGATTGGCGACCCTCGGTGGTGTTGATGATCAGGGTGACTTCGTCGTTCTTGATCATGTCGACCACGTGAGGACGGCCCTCGGTCACCTTGTTGACGCGCCGCACCGGCAGGCCGGCGGCCTCGATGATACGCGCCGTGCCGGCGGTGGCGACCACTTCGAAGCCAAGACCGACCAGGTCGCGGGCAACCTGCTCGACGAACGGTTTGTCGTCGTCACGCACGCTGATGAAGGCGCAGCCGGCGTTCGGCAGGATTTCGCTGGCGCCCAGCTGGGCCTTGGCGAAGGCCTCGGCGAAGCTGTCGCCGACACCCATCACTTCGCCAGTGGATTTCATCTCGGGGCCGAGGATCGGGTCCACGCCGGGGAACTTTGCGAAGGGGAACACCGCTTCCTTGACGCTGAAGAACGGCGGGATGATCTCGGTGGTGAAGCCGATTTCCTTGAGCGACTTGCCGGCCATGACCCGCGCGGCGATCTTCGCCAGCGAGGTGCCGATGCACTTGGACACGAACGGCACGGTGCGCGAGGCACGCGGGTTCACTTCGAGCACGTAGATATCTTCGCCCTGGACGGCTATCTGCACGTTCATCAGGCCGATCACGCCGAGCTCCAGCGCCATCTTCTTGACCTGGCTGCGGATCTCGTCCTGGATCGCCATCGGCAGCGAGTACGGCGGCAGCGAGCACGCCGAGTCGCCGGAGTGAACGCCGGCCTGCTCGATGTGCTGCATGATCGCACCGATCACCACATCTTCGCCGTCGCATACGGCGTCGATGTCGACCTCGATGGCGCAGTTGAGGAAGTGGTCGAGCAGCACCGGGCTGTCGTTGGACACCTGCACCGCCTCACGCATGTAGCGCTTGAGCTCATCCTCTTCGTAGACGATCTCCATCGCGCGGCCCCCCAGCACGTAGGACGGGCGCACCACCAGCGGGTAACCGATGCGCTTGGACGCGGCGATCGCCTCGTCTTCGCTGCGCGCGGTGGCGTTCGGCGGCTGGCGCAGGTTCAGGCGCTCGACCATCTGCTGGAAGCGCTCGCGGTCTTCGGCGCGGTCGATGGCGTCCGGGCTGGTGCCGATGATCGGCACGCCGGCTTCTTCCAGCGCGCGGCAGATCTTCAGCGGAGTCTGCCCGCCGTACTGAACGATCACGCCTTTCGGCTGCTCGACGCGGACGATTTCCAGCACGTCCTCCAGGGTCACCGGCTCGAAGTACAGGCGGTCCGAGGTGTCGTAGTCGGTGGAAACGGTCTCCGGGTTGCAGTTGACCATGATGGTCTCGTAGCCGTCTTCACGCATCGCCAGCGCCGCGTGCACGCAGCAGTAGTCGAACTCGATGCCCTGGCCGATACGGTTCGGCCCGCCGCCGATGACCATGATCTTGTCGCGGGTCGACGGATTGGCCTCGCACTCTTCCTCGTAGGTCGAGTAGAGGTAGGCGGTATCGGTGGCGAACTCGGCGGCGCAGGTATCGACGCGCTTGTACACCGGCAGCACCTTCAGCTTGTGACGGTGGCTGCGCAGGTTCTTCTCGGTGACGCCCAGCAGCTTGGCCAGGCGGGCGTCGGAGAAGCCCTTGCGCTTGAGCCGGCGCATCAGCTCGTAGTCGATGCTGGAAAGGCCGAGGGTCTTGACCTTCTCCTCCTCCTTGACCAGGTCCTCGATCTGCACGAGGAACCAGGGATCGATCTTGGTCAGGCCGAAGATCTTCTCCATCGAGTAGCCGGCGCGGAAGGCATCGGCGAGGTACCAGACGCGGTCGGCGCTGGGCACGGTCAGTTCGCGCTTGAGGATACTGTCGGCTTCCGGATTGCTCAGGTCGAGCTTCGGATCGAAGCCGGCGGCACCGACCTCGAGGCCGCGCAGCGCCTTGTGCATGGACTCCTGGAAGGTGCGGCCGATGGCCATGACTTCACCAACGGATTTCATCTGGGTGGTCAGGCGGGCGTCGGCCTTGGGGAATTTCTCGAAGGCGAAACGCGGGATCTTGGTGACGACGTAATCGATGGCCGGCTCGAACGAAGCCGGGGTGCGACCGCCGGTGATGTCGTTCTGCAACTCGTCGAGGGTATAACCCACGGCCAGCTTGGCGGCGATCTTGGCGATCGGGAAACCGGTGGCCTTGGAAGCCAGCGCCGAGGAGCGCGACACGCGCGGGTTCATCTCGATGACGACCATGCGGCCGGTGTCCGGGCAGATGCCGAACTGCACGTTGGAGCCGCCGGTTTCCACGCCGATCTCGCGCAGCACCGCCAGGGAGGCGTTGCGCAGGATCTGGTATTCCTTGTCAGTCAGGGTCTGCGCCGGCGCCACGGTGATCGAGTCGCCGGTGTGCACGCCCATCGGGTCGAAGTTCTCGATGGAGCAGACGATGATGCAGTTATCCTTCTTGTCGCGGACCACCTCCATCTCGTACTCCTTCCAGCCGATCAGCGATTCGTCGATCAACAGTTCGGAAGTCGGCGACAGGTCGAGGCCGCGGGCGCAGATTTCCTCGAACTCCTCGCGGTTGTAGGCAATGCCGCCACCGGTGCCGCCCATGGTGAAGGACGGCCGGATGATGCACGGGAAGCCGACCTTGTCGAGGACGCCGTAGGCTTCTTCCATGTTGTGGGCGATGCCGGAAACCGGACAGGCCAGGCCGATGTCCTTCATCGCCTTGTCGAAGCGCGAGCGGTCTTCGGCCTTGTCGATGGTGTCGGCGTTGGCACCGATCATCTCGACGCCGAACTTTTCCAGGACGCCGTGTTTTTCCAGGTCGAGCGCGCAGTTCAGCGCGGTCTGGCCACCCATCGTCGGCAGCAGCGCGTCGGGGCGCTCCTTCTCGATGATCTTGGCCACGGTGGCCCACTTGATCGGCTCGATGTAGGTGGCGTCGGCCATGGCCGGGTCGGTCATGATGGTGGCCGGGTTGGAGTTCACCAGGATGACGCGGAAACCCTCTTCCTTCAGCGCCTTGCACGCCTGCGCGCCGGAGTAGTCGAACTCGCAGGCCTGGCCGATGACGATGGGGCCGGCGCCGAGGATCAGGATGCTTTTGATGTCTGTACGCTTGGGCATGGGACTCTCGTGCTCTACAAATCAGGTCAGGGTTGCGCCGGCCAGCTTGATGCCGAAACCGACGAACATGGCGCCCACGCCGGAGGTGGCTCCGGCAGACAGGCGTTGGCGCTGGCGGAACCACTCGGCCAGACGCACACCGCAAAAAATCAGGAAACTCAGGTACAGGAAGCTGATCGCTTCGAGGATGGTTCCCAGCACCAGGAACGACAGACCGGGGTAGGCATAGGCCGGGTCGACGAACTGGATGAAGAAGGAGATGAAAAACAGGATCGCCTTCGGGTTGGACAGGCTGAGGAACAGCGCACGACCGAACGGGTTGTTCACCGGCTCATGGCGCTCCAGCGCCTGCGACGGCACTTCCGGCGCATGCAGCTTGCGCCAGGCGCCGCGCAGCATGCCGATGCCGAGATAGAACAGATAGGCCGCGCCCAGGTACTTGAGCACCACGAACAGCATCGGCACGGTCTTCAGCAGCGAGGCGATACCCAGCGCCGAGAGCAGCATCAGGATCGCGTCACCGAGGAACACCGCGCTGGCCGCCCTGTAGCCGCGCGCCACGCCATGCTGCGCCGAGGTGGCGAGCACGAACAGCGAGTTCGGCCCCGGCAGCAGGACGACGAACAACGCACCCAGCACGTAGGTCCAGAGGTCGGTGATTCCCAGGCTTGGCAGCATCTCGTCTACCTCAGCGGCGCTCGGCCATGGCCGCGATGAAACGGTCGAACAGCGGCGCCACGTCATGCGGGCCGGGGCTCGCTTCCGGGTGACCCTGGAAGCTGAAGGCGACCTTGTCGGTACGCTCGATGCCCTGCAGGGTGCCGTCGAACAGCGACTTGTGGGTCGCCCGCACGTTGGCCGGCAGGCTCGCCTCGTCCACCGCGAAACCGTGGTTCTGGCTGGTGATCATCACCACGCCGGTCTTCAGATCCTGCACCGGATGGTTGGCGCCGTGGTGGCCGTTGGGCATCTTCACGGTCTTCGCGCCGGAGGCCAGCGCCAGCAGTTGGTGACCCAGGCAGATGCCGAACACCGGGATTTCGGTCTGCAGGACTTCCTGGATGGCCGAGATCGCGTAATCACACGGCTCGGGATCGCCCGGGCCGTTGGCCAGGAACACGCCGTCCGGGTCCAGCGCCAGGGCTTCGCTGGCGGGCGTTTGCGCCGGCAGCACGGTGATCCGGCAGCCACGCGCCACCAGCATGCGCAGGATGTTGGTCTTCACCCCGAAATCATAGGCGACCACGTGGTAAGGCAACTCGCTGGCGGGAATCTCGGCGTGGTCGTCAGTGCCCAGGCTCCACACGCTGGAACGCCATTCGTAACGCTGCTTGGCCGACACTTCCTTCGCCAGGTCCATGCCCTTGAGGCCGGGGAAGCTGCGTGCCAGCTCGAGGGCGCGCTCTTCGGTGGCGTCTTCGCCGGCGAGGATGCAGCCGTTCTGCGCGCCTTTCTCACGCAGGATGCGGGTCAGGCGACGGGTATCGATACCGGCGATCGCCACGGTGCCGTTGGCTTCGAGGTAGTGCGGTAGCGACTGCTTGTTGCGCCAGTTGCTGGCCAGCAGCGGCAGGTCGCGAATCACCAGACCAGCGGCCCAGACCTGACCCGATTCGGCGTCCTGCGGCGTGGTGCCGGTGTTGCCGATGTGCGGATAGGTCAGGGTGACGATCTGCTGGGCGTAGGATGGATCGGTGAGGATTTCCTGATAGCCGGTCATGGCGGTGTTGAACACCACTTCGCCGACGGTTTGCCCGTTGGCGCCAATGGATTCGCCGCGAAAAATGCTGCCGTCGGCGAGGGCCAGAATGGCAGGTTTAGGGGCAGGCATAGTCAGAAGACCTCCGGTAGATCAGGGCTGGAGCAAAACGCAGGTTGTAAAAAAGCGGGATGACGTGTGAAGGTCATCCCGCTTTTTTGTTAATAGCCATCTGCGTAACTTTTAGTGGGCACACTAAAGCGGGCAGCTTACAGAAAAAGCCTTTCCCGGTCCAGCCGAAACCCGGGAAGAGCTCCAGGCCAGGGCGAAAAACGCGGCGCCTGGCGGGCCTGGGCGTAGACGCCGCTCAGGCCAGGCCGAGCACATCCTGCATGTCATAAAGCCCCGCTTCACGTCCTTCGAGCCACAGCGCCGCACGCACCGCGCCCTTGGCGAAGGTCATCCGACTGGACGCCTTGTGGGTGATCTCGACGCGCTCACCGTCCGCCGCGAACAGCACGGTGTGGTCGCCGACGATGTCGCCCGCGCGCACCGTGGCGAAGCCGATGGTCTGCCGATCGCGTGCGCCGGTCTGCCCTTCGCGGCCGTACACCGCCACTTCGCGCAGATCGCGACCGAGCGCCTCTGCGACCACTTCACCCATGCGCAAGGCGGTGCCCGAAGGCGCATCGACCTTGTGCCGGTGGTGCGCCTCGACGATCTCGATGTCCACCTCGTCGCCCAGCACCCGCGCGGCGGTGTCGAGCAGCTTCAGGCAGAGGTTCACGCCGACGCTGAAGTTGGCGGCGAACACCAGCGGTACGTCCTTCGCCGCCGCGACCAGTTGCTCTTTCTCTTCCTGGCTCAGCCCGGTGGTGCCAATGACCATGGCCTTGCTGGCACGCCGGCAGACTTCCAGATTCTTCAGCGTCACCGACGGGTGAGTGAAGTCGATCAGCACGTCGAACTCGTCGACGACCCGGCTCAGGTCGCCGGACAGCGGCACGCCAATGCGGCCGATGCCGGCCAGCTCACCGGCGTCGGCGCCGACCAGGGTGCTGTCGGGGCGATCCACAGCCGCGGTCAGCCCGGCGGCGCCCGCGGTCTGCTGCACGGCCTCGATGAGGATCTTGCCCATGCGCCCGGCGGCGCCCATTACTGCAATACGTCGCATACATCAGCTCCAGCTGAGCGCGTCGGCCCGCGGCATTTACACCATGACCCGACGCGAGGATTTACAGGTCGCCGAAGAAACGCTTCATGCCTTCGAACCAGCCACTGGCCTTGGGCGAGTGCGAGCTGTCGCTCTGCAGGCTGCCGCGGAACTCTTCGAGCAGTTCGCGCTGGCGCTTGCTCAGGTTCACCGGGGTTTCCACCTGCACCTTGCACATCAGGTCGCCGGCACCGCCTCCGCGAACCGGCGCCACGCCCTTGCCGCGCAGGCGGAACAGCTTGCCGGTCTGGGTGCTTTCCGGAATTTTCAGCTTCACGCGACCGTCCAGGGTCGGCACTTCCAGCTCGCCACCGAGTGCGGCGTCGGCGAAACTGATCGGCACCTCGCAATAGAGGTGCTTGCCGTCACGCTGGAAGATCGGGTGCTCGCGCACGTTGACCACCACGTAGAGATCGCCCGCAGGACCGCCCATCGCGCCGGCCTCGCCTTCGCCGGACAGGCGAATGCGGTCGCCGGTATCGACGCCCGGCGGCACCTTGACCGACAGCGTCTTGTGCTCCTCTACGCGCCCCTGCCCATGGCAGGCCTCGCACGGATCGGGAATGATCTTGCCGGCGCCATGGCAGCGCGGGCAGGTCTGCTGCACGGAAAAGAAGCCCTGCTGCATGCGCACCTGGCCGATGCCGCCGCAGGTCGGGCAACCGACTGGCGTCGAGCCCTTCTTCGCGCCGCTGCCTTCGCAGACCTTGCAGTTGACCAGCGTCGGCACGCGGATGGTCACCGTGGTGCCGCGCACCGCTTCTTCCAGGTCCAGCTCGAGGGTGTAGCGCAGGTCATTGCCCCGCGCCGGGCCACCGCGCGAACCGCCGCGGGCACCGCCGAAGAAGTCGCTGAACACGTCGCCAAAAATGTCGGAGAAGCTGGCGTTGTTGCCGAAGCCGCCACCACCGCCCATCTGCGGATCGACTCCGGCATGGCCGTACTGGTCATAGGCCGCGCGCTTGCTGGCATCGGAAAGCACTTCGTAGGCCTCGCTGGCCTCCTTGAACTTCTCTTCCGCCGCCTTATCGTCCGGGTTGCGGTCGGGGTGGTGCTTCATTGCCAGACGCCGATAGGCCTTCTTCAACTCGGCTTCGCCGACACCGCGCTCGACACCCAGAATCTCGTAATAATCTCGTTTAGCCATAACCCTCAAATTCCTCCAGCAGCCTGTTCATTGGCGCAACAGACTTGTCGCTCCACCAGATACGCCAACGCGGGAGCAAGCTCCCGCGCGGCGTGTCTGGACGCGCGAGGCTAGAACCCCGCGCCGTGGAGCCGAAGCAAGCGATGCTTACTTGTTGTCCTTGACCTCTTCGAACTCGGCGTCGACCACGTCGTCGCCGCTCTTCGCCTCGGCCCCGTCCTGGGCAGGCTCACCGGCCTGCGGCTGCTCGGCATACATTTTCTGCGCCAGCGGAGCGGAAGCCTGGGACAGTGCGGTCATCTTCGCTTCGATTTCCGCCTTGTCGTCGCCTTTCACCGCCACTTCGAGGTCGCCGATGGCTTTCTCGATGCTGGCTTTCTCGTCGGCGCTGACCTTGTCGCCCGCCTCGACGATCATCTTGCGAGTGGCATGCGCCAGTTGGTCGCCCTGGTTGCGTGCACCGGCCAGCTCTTCGAACTTGCGGTCTTCCTCGGCATTCGCCTCGGCGTCGCGGACCATCTTCTCGATCTCGTCATCGGACAGGCCGGAGTTGGCCTTGATCACGATCGACTGGGTCTTGCCGGTGGCCTTGTCCTTGGCGCCGACATGCAGGATGCCGTTGGCGTCGATGTCGAAGGTCACTTCGATCTGCGGCACGCCACGCGGAGCCGGCGGAATCTCGGCCAGGTCGAACTTACCGAGCGACTTGTTCTGCGCGGCCTGCTTGCGCTCGCCCTGCAGCACGTGAATGGTCACGGCGCTCTGGTTGTCGTCGGCAGTCGAGAACACCTGCGACTTCTTGGTCGGGATGGTGGTGTTCTTCTCGATCAGCGCCGTCATCACGCCACCCATGGTTTCGATACCCAGGGTCAGCGGCGAAACGTCGAGCAGCAGCACGTCCTTGACGTCGCCGGCCAGCACGGCGCCCTGAATGGCGGCACCCATGGCCACGGCTTCGTCCGGGTTGACGTCCTTGCGCGCTTCCTTGCCGAAGAAATCGGCCACACGCTTCTGCACCAGCGGCATGCGGGTCTGGCCACCGACCAGGATCACGTCGTCGATGCTGCCCACGTCGATGCCGGCGTCCTTCAACGCGATGCGGCACGGCTCGATGGTGCGCTCGACCAGGTCCTCGACCAGCGACTCCAGCTTGGCACGGGAGATCTTCACATTCAGGTGCTTCGGACCGGTCGAGTCGGCGGTGATATACGGCAGGTTGACGTCGGTCTGCGAGCTCGACGACAACTCGATCTTGGCCTTCTCGGCTGCCTCTTTCAGGCGCTGCATGGCCAGCGGATCACCCTTCAGGTTCATCCCGGTTTCTTTCTTGAACTCGTCGACGAGGTAGTCGATCAGGCGGATGTCGAAATCCTCGCCACCGAGGAAGGTGTCGCCATTGGTGGCCAGCACTTCGAACTGGTGCTCGCCGTCGACTTCGGCGATCTCGATCACCGACACGTCGAAGGTACCGCCGCCCAGGTCATAGACGATCACGGTGTGGTCGCCCTTGGCCTTGTCCATGCCATAGGCCAGCGCCGCCGCGGTCGGCTCGTTGATGATGCGCTTGACGTCGAGGCCGGCGATGCGGCCGGCGTCCTTGGTGGCCTGGCGCTGGCTGTCGTTGAAGTAGGCCGGAACGGTTATCACCGCTTCGGTGACCGGCTCGCCGAGGTAGTCTTCGGCGGTCTTCTTCATCTTTTTCAGCACTTCCGCGGAAATCTGCGGCGGCGCCATCTTCTGGCCCTTCACTTCGACCCAGGCGTCGCCGTTGTCGGCCTTGGCGACCTTGTACGGGACCATCTGGATGTCTTTCTGCACGACGTCTTCTTCGAAGCGACGGCCGATCAGGCGCTTCACCGCGTACAGGGTGTTTTGCGGGTTGGTCACCGCCTGGCGCTTGGCCGACTGACCGACCAGCGTCTCGCCGTCGTTGGTGTAGGCGATGATCGACGGCGTGGTGCGCGCGCCCTCGGCGTTCTCGATGACCTTGACGTTGCCGTTTTCCAGAATTGCGACGCAGGAGTTGGTGGTCCCCAGGTCGATACCGATGATTTTGCCCATGTCTTCTCTCTCCGAAACTTGGTTTTAGCGCGCCCCGCAGCGGGTCGCGGTAGCTCTATTCGCTTGACTAAACAGATGGGGGGCCAACCGGCCGATTTCAAGCCTTCTCGTTGATCGAAGGCGGCGCTTCGCTTGGCGCCTTGCTGACCACCACCATCGCCGGGCGCAGCAGGCGCCCATTGAGCAGGTAACCCTTCTGGAACACCTTGAGCACGCTGCCCGGCTCGGCATGGGCGCTTTCTTCCATGGCCATCGCCTGGTGGTGTTCGGGGTTGAACGGCGCGCCGTGCGGATCGACCGCCTCCAGTTGATAACGCTTGAGGGTGTCGTGGAACAGCTTGAGGGTCAGCTCCATGCCTTCACGCACGGCCTTGATCGACTCGTCGTCGGGGCTGGACAGTTCCAGGCCGCGTTCGAGGCTATCGACGACCGGCAGCAGGTCGCTGGCGAATTTCTCCAGCGCGAACTTGTGCGCCTTCTCCACGTCCTGCTCGGCGCGGCGGCGCACGTTCTGCAGATCGGCAGCGACGCGCAGGGACTGGTCCTGCGCCGCCGCCAGCTGTTCTTCGAGCGCCTGCACGCGGGCGCCCAGGTCCTCCGAAGACTCTACCGGCGCGTCCGCGCCCGTGTCCGGGGATTGGGGGTCCAGGTTATTTTCGTCAGCCATGCATTCCTCCTCTTGATCGGTCGCCGGTCGTGCCGGGCGCTTCTGTCCGCCTATATGGGGCCGCATTCGCCCGCTTCAAGGGCGCCGACCCGGCATCCCGGCCGACAACCCGCCCAACCGACGGAACGGATTGTCAGGCGCCACACAACCACTGTATAAATACCCAGCCATCACGTCGGGAGTATTCATCATGCTGGTGCACCTGTCCGTTCATAACTACGCCATCGTCGAACACCTCGATCTCGAGCTGGACCGCGGCATGAGCGTGATTACCGGCGAAACCGGCGCCGGCAAGTCGATCATGCTCGACGCCCTCGGCCTGACCCTCGGCGACCGTGCCGACAGCGGCGCCGTCAGGCCGGGCGCCGACAAGGCGGACATCCTCGCCAGCTTCGACCTCGGCGACATCCCCGAGGCGCGCGCCTGGCTCGCCGAGCGCGACCTGGACAACGATGGCCCGTGCATCCTGCGCCGGGTGATCACCGCCGAAGGCCGTTCGCGCGCTTACATCAACGGTGCGCCCTGTCCGCAGGCCGACCTGAAAAGCCTCGGCGAGCTGCTGATCGACATCCACAGCCAGCACGAGCATCAGTCGCTGCTGAAGGCCGACACCCACCGCCGCCTGCTCGACGAATTCGTCGGCGCCAGCGAGCTGGCGCGCCAGGTTCAGCTCGCAGCCCAGCGCTGGCGCCAGACCCGCCAGGAGCTCGAGCGCATCTCCAGCAGTGGCGACGAACAGCGCGCCCGCCACCAGTTGCTCAGCTATCAGATGGAAGAGCTGGAAAACCTTGCCCTCGGCGAACACGAGCTGGAAGAGCTGGAACAGGAACATAAAAGCCTGACCAACGCCGAAAGCCTCCTCGGCGCCTGCCGCCACGTCATCGAGCTCTGCGCCGAGAGCGACTCCGGCAACGTGCTCTCCGCCCTCACCGCCAGCCTGCAGCGCCTGGGCAACCGCTCCAGCCAGCCCGGCGCGCTCAACGAGGCCGCCGAACTGCTGTCCAGTGCGCAGATTCAGGTCGAGGAAGCCGTCGGCGAACTGAATCGCTTCCTCGATCATTTCGACGCCGACCCGGCACGCCTGCAGACGCTCGAGGAACGCCTCGACGCGATCTACACCCTGGCCCGCAAGCATCGGGTGCAGCCGGCGGAACTCGCGGCGCTGCAGCAACGCCTGCTCGACGAACTGGAAACCCTCAATGCCGATGACGAAGCCCTGGAGCGGCTGGCTCAGGAGCTGGCCTCCTACGCCCGTCACTACCAGGAGAAAGCCACCGAACTCAGCGGCCTGCGCAACGAAGGCGCGCCACGCCTGGCCAGCGCGGTCGAAGTCGAGATGCAGCGCCTGGGCATGCCCGGCGGACGCTTCGCCATCGAACTGCGCGAGATCGCTGCGACGGAACCGCACCCGACCGGACTGGAGCAGGTCGAGTTCCTGGTCAGCGCGAACCCCGGCCAGCCGCTCAAGGGCCTGGCCAAGGTGGCATCCGGCGGCGAACTGTCACGAATCAGCCTGGCGGTGCAGGTGATCACCGCACAGACCTCGAGGGTCCCCACGCTGGTGTTCGACGAAGTGGACGTGGGTATCGGCGGACCGACCGCGGAAGTGGTCGGTCAGTTGCTGCGCCGCCTCGGCGAGCGCGGCCAGGTACTCACCGTGACCCACCTGCCACAGGTGGCCGCACAGGGTCATCAGCATCTCTTCGTGCACAAGGCGCGCGGCAGCGACGAAACCCGCACCGCGGTGGCCAAACTGGATGCGCCAGGCCGCGTGGAAGAGATCGCGCGGATGCTCGGCGGCGTCGACCTTACGGAGGAATCCCTGGCCCACGCGCGCAAGATGGTCGAAACGGCGAACGGCTGAGCATCAGGAACGATGACGCAGACACGAAAAAGGCGACCCTCGGGTCGCCTTTTTCACAACGGATCGATCACTTCTTGTTGGTGCGCACGTAGAGCACCAGGTTGTGATCGACCAGCTCGAAACCGTGTTCGAGCACGATTTCCTTCTGCCGCCGCTCGATCTCGGCATCCATGAATTCGATGACCTCCCCGGTATCCACGCAGACCATGTGATCGTGGTGGCCGCTGTCCGCCAGCTCGAACACGGCGTGGCCGCCGTCGAAGTTGTGCCGAGTGACCAGACCGGCCGCCTCGAACTGGGTGAGCACGCGATAGACGGTGGCCAGGCCGACGTCCTCGCCCGCCTCCATCAGTGCCTTGTAGACGTCTTCAGCGCTCATGTGACGCTGATCGGTCGAGTCCAGCATCTGCAGAATCTTGACCCGCGGAAGGGTTACCTTCAGGCCAACTTTGCGAAGTTCGTTATTTTCAACCATGGTCAGCTTTCTCGTGGCTGCTGCTTCGCAGCACCTTCCAATGCAAGTATGATCGGGGTTTTCGTGGCCCAGCCAAGATAGTGGAAGTAACCCACCGATGCAAAACACCAAGCTCCTGATTACCAGCTTTAGCCTAGTGGGGCTGTTGGCTCTCGCCGGCTGCTCGTTCCCCGGCGTTTACAAGATCGACATCCAGCAGGGCAATGTCGTAACTCAGGACATGATAGACCAGTTGAAGCCTGGAATGACCCGTCGCCAGGTGCGGTTTATCATGGGCAACCCGCTGCTCACCGACACCTTCCACACCAATCGCTGGGATTATCTGTACAGCATCCAGCCCGGCGGCCGTCAGCGCCTGCAGGAGCGCGTCAGCCTGACCTTCGACCAGAACGACCTGCTGGTCGGCCTGAACGGCGACTTCATGCCGGGCGTCAGCCGCGACGAAGCGATCCTCGGCACCGATGGCAGTACCCAGCCGCAGGCCCCGAGCCAGCAACCGCAGAAGAGCGAAGAGAAGCCGGCGCCCGGTTCGCTGCTCGAGCAGATCCAGCGCGATGTCGACGACGTCAAGTCTGTGCCCGTACCGACGCCCACGCCGCTGGAAACCTCGCCGCAGTAAATCAGGCGTGCAGAAAAAAGCCCGGCTCGCCGGGCTTATTCATGCCTGGGATTCGCCCCGTTCGCGTAAACGGGCTTTTTCCGCACGCTGCTTGCGCACTTCCTTGGGGTCGGCGACCAGAGCCCGGTAGATTTCGACCCGGTCGCCCTCTTCCAGCACGCGTCGCTGCGGATCGGCCAGCACCTTGCCGAAGATCCCCAGCGGGCTGCCATGCAGGTCCAGCCGGGGAAATTCCGCGTCCATGCCACTGGCGACGACCACCGATCTAGCGTCGCTTCCCGGCGGCACCTCGCGCGTCAGCAACACCTGCCGGCCCGCCTCCGCGTAGACCACTTCGACGCGAATCATAGGGTCAGCCGTAGAGCTGCTTGGCGCGCTGGCAGAACGCATCGACAAGCGTATTCGCCGCCTGGTTGAACAGCGGGCCGAGCGTCGCCTTGACCAGCGGACCGGCGTAATCGAAGGTCAGGTCGAGGCTGATCTTGCAGGCCTTGTCGGTCAGCGCCTTGAACTGCCAGACCCCGTGCAGTTGGCTGAACGGTCCCTCTTCCAGGTCCATCACGATGCTCTGCCCAGGCGTCAGCGTGTTGCGCGTGATGAACTGCTGGCTGAGCCCGGCCTTGGCCACGCTGAGGCTGGCGCGCATGGAGGCGGCGTCGGCATCCAGCACGGTGCTGGCGGAGCACCAGGGCAGGAACTCCGGGTAGCGCGCCACGTCGTTGACCAGGTCGTAAAGCGCCTGGGCCGGGTACGGCAGCAAGGCCGAACGTTGAATATGGGTACTCATTTTCTACCTGTTCAGTTCCACAACTGGGCGGTGAAGACGACCAGAATGCCGAATGGTGCCACATATCGCATGAGGAGGAACGCCAGCGCGAACAGCCGCGGGCTGCGCATCGCCAACTCGTCGCGCACCGCATCGCGCCCCATGATCCAGCCGGCGAAGACCACGAAACACAGCCCACCGAGCGGCAACATGATCCGCGAGGTGAAGAAGTCGATCACGCCGAAGAAGTCCAGCCCGCTCGCCGCGCCCCATTGATAAAGCGAGAAGCCGCCGTTTTCGCGGACGAAGAATTTCGCCTGCTTCCCTATATTGAAGGAGAACACCGTGCCGAGGCCGACGAACCAGCAGACGAACGCCAGCACGCTGGTGATCCACAGCCGCGAACGACGGCTGCGCTCCACCAGGTAGGCGACCATCGGTTCGAGCATGGAGATCGCCGAGGTCCAGGCGGCGATCAGCACCAGAATGAAGAACACCACGCCCATCACCTGGCCGAAGCCGACGTTGCCGAATGCCAGCGGCAGGGTGACGAACATCAGCCCCGGCCCTTCGCCCGGGTTCAGTCCGGCGGAAAACACGATGGGGAACAGGGCCACGCCGGCCAGCAGCGAGACGAAGGTATCCATCAACGCCACGGCGATGACGGTGGCGCCGATGGAGGTGTGCTTCGGCATGTAGGCGCCGTAGATCATGATCGAGCCGACCCCGACGCTCAGCGAGAAGAACGCATGCCCCATGGCGGGCAGCGTTCCCTCGAGCAGCCGCGAGGTATCGAAATTGAACATGAAATGCAGGCCCTGCATGAAATGCCCGGTGGTCATGCTGTAGCCGAGCAGGATCAGCAGCAGGACGAACAGCAGCGGCATCATGATTCGCAGGCTTTTCTCGAGCCCGGCGACCACGCCCTTGGCGATCACCCAGGCCGACAACGCCATGAACACCGTGTGCCAGAGGATCATCCGCCAGGGATCGTCCACCAGCGCGCCGAACAGCGCCGCGCCACGCTCGGCGGTGGCGCCCTGGAAGTCGCCGCGGCCGACGCCGAGGATGTAATCCAGCGACCAGCCGCCGACCACGCTGTAGAACGACAGGATCAGCAGCGCGGTGATCATTCCGGCGAAGGCCGCCCAGGACCAGACGGGCGTATGCCCAGCGGCGACCGCCAGCTCGCGCAGCGCATTCGCCGGACTCTGCCGCGCGCGCCGGCCAATCAGGGTTTCGGCGAGCATCACCGGCAGACCGATCAGCGCGATGCAGGCGAGGAATACCAGCACGAAGGCGCCGCCGCCGTAGACGCCGGTCATGTAGGGGAATTTCCAGATGCTGCCCAGACCAACCGCGGAACCGGTAGCCGCGAGGATGAACACCCAGCGACTGGTCCAGCCGCCGTGCACTGAAACCTTGTCCATCGATTGCTGCCCACCCGGTCAAAAAAGAGCGCGCATTGTCCGGGTTTCATCCAACCCCCTCAAGCGCGCGTCTGCGGCATAGCCGCGCCGTTGTCGACTCCCTATAATGCCGCCCCTATGGCCAAGCAAAAGAAAACATCTCCGGGTTCCATCGCGCAGAACAAGAAGGCGCTGCACGACTTTTTCATCGAGCAACGCTTCGAGGCGGGCCTCGCCCTCGCGGGCTGGGAAGTAAAAAGCCTGCGCGCCGGCAAGGCGCAGCTAGTCGACAGCTACGTGCTGCTCAAGGACGGCGAGGCGTGGCTGATGGGTTGCCACATTACGCCGCTCACCACCGCCAGCACCCACGTCATCGCCGACCCCACCCGCACGCGCAAGCTGCTCCTGCACAAGCGCGAACTGGGCAAGCTGTTCGGCGCCGTGCAGCAGAAGGGCTACGCCTGCGTGGCGCTGTCGCTGCACTGGAAGAAGCACCTGATCAAGTGCGACATCGCCCTGGCGAAGGGCAAGAAGGAGTTCGACAAGCGCCACACCGAGAAGGAGCGCGACGCCGATCGCGAGGTGCAGCGCGCAATGCGTACCAAGGGCAAGGACGAGTAATCGCCGCCCGCCTTCGGACGGCTCCGCGTGTTTCCAGCCCGCGCCGCTCGAACCTCATCTAACCGCTACAAGCCCTGACGACGCTGCGCCCGCGCCACGCGCTGGGCTTCCTGCTGGGCTTCGGCGAGCACTTCCTGAACGTAGTGGATGTGCCGGTTGGAGATATCCCGGGCGTCTTCGGCCCGTCGCTCGATGATCGCGTCGAACAGCTCGCGGTGCTGCTTCATCAGCATGTCGCGGGTCTCGCTGCGGCGTTCGTACATTCCGCCGATGTTGGTCACCACGTTGCGCTTGAGCAGGTCGAACAGCGCGCGGATGGTGTGCAGCAGCATGCCGTTGTGGCTGGCCTCGGCGATCGCCAAGTGGAAGGAGGCGTCGGCCGCGCCCTCCTCGACGCTCACCTGCGGATTGCGCAGGTAGCACTGCTGCAGCGTTTCGAATGCCGCGCACAGGCGCTGGTGATCCAGCTCCGTGGCGCGAATGGCCGCGTAGTACGCGCAGGAGCCTTCCAGCGTATGGCGGAACTCCAGCAGGTCGCGCTGCGCCTCCGGACTGTTTTCCAGCAGATGCATCAGCGGATCACTGAAGGTCGAGCCAATCGATTCGGAAACGTAGGTGCCGCCGCCCTGCCGACTGAATAGCAGCCCCTTCACCGAGAGTTTCTGCAACGCCTCGCGAAGCGACGGTCGCGAAACGCCGAACTGCTCAGCCAGTGCCCGCTCGGCAGGCAGACGGGCACCCGCCTTGAGCGTTCCCTCAAGAATCATGGTTTCCAACTGCGCAACGATGTCATCCGACAGACGCCGCAGGCGCACCTGCCCAAGCTCCATTTATTCACCCTCGAAATGAGCAGACCGATCAGTCACCGCTAAGGCTAGGGTCCGGCAGCGCCGCAGCCACTAGACCAAAGTATGACCCCCGAAGATTGACGCTAAAGGGGTCAGCTTTTAACCTGACTCCACGCCATTGTAAATTGGTATTACCAATTTATCCAGGCGGCGTGAAAATTCCAACAAAAATCTGAGGTACTCATGCCCCGCATCCACGCCAACGCCGTAGCTCCCTCTCGCATCTTTTCTTCGCGCCCAGCGCATCACTGACCGGAGAACATCATGCAACCTGGAATGCTCGCCCTGTTCGCCTTTCTACCCATCCTTCTCGCGGCGATTCTGCTGATCGGCTTCCGCTGGCCTGCACGCACCGCGATGCCGCTGGTGTATCTGGTTACCGCAGCCATTGGTTTCTTCGTATGGAACATGAGCGCCGGCCGGATTCTCGCCTCGACCCTGCAAGGCCTGGTGATCACCCTCGGCCTGCTGTGGATCATCTTCGGTGCCATCCTGCTGCTGAATACCCTCAAGCACTCCGGCGGCATCACCGCCATTCGCCGGGGGTTCGCCACCATCAGCCCTGACCGGCGCATCCAGGCGATCATCATCGCTTGGCTGTTCGGCTGCTTCATCGAGGGCGCATCGGGCTTCGGCACCCCTGCGGCAATCGCGGCGCCGCTGCTCGTGGCCATCGGCTTCCCGGCCATGGCCGCGGTCCTTCTGGGCATGCTGGTGCAAAGCACGCCGGTCTCCTTCGGTGCGGTCGGCACGCCGATCATCGTCGGCGTCAACAGCGGCCTGGACACCGCCACCATCGGCGCCCAGCTGACCGCCCAAGGCTCCAGCTGGGCGGCTTACCTGCAGCAAATCACCAGCAGCGTCGCCATTACCCATGCCATCGTCGGCACAGTGATGCCGCTGGTCATGGTGATCATGCTGACGCGCTTCTTCGGCAAGGAAAAAAGCTGGAGGGCCGGCTTCGAGGTACTGCCGTTCGCGTTGTTCGCCGGGCTTGCCTTCACTCTGCCCTATGTTGCCACCGGTATTTTCCTCGGCCCTGAATTCCCGTCGCTGCTGGGCGGACTGATCGGCCTGGCAATCGTCACCACCGCTGCGCGGATGAAGTTCCTGGTGCCCAAGCAGACTTGGGACTTCGCCGATGCGAAAGACTGGCCGGCCGAATGGCTGGGCACCGTGGAGATGAAGCTCGACGACCTCACCGTGCGCCCGATGAGCGCCTTCCGCGCCTGGGTTCCTTACGTGCTGGTCGGCGCGCTGCTGGTCATCAGCCGCGTCTTCCCAGCGGTAGGTGCGACCTTGAAATCGGTCTCCATTGCTTTCAAGGACATCCTCGGTCAAACCGGCGTAAGCGCCAGCATCGAACCGCTGTTCCTGCCCGGTGGGATCCTGGTCGCCGTGGTGCTGATCACGTATGTCCTGCACCGCATGCGTGCCGCCGAGCTGGGCGCAGCGATCAAGGAGTCGTCCAGCGTGTTGCTCAGCGCCGGTTTCGTGCTGCTGTTCACCGTGCCGATGGTGCGCATCCTGATCAACTCCGGCGTGAATGCCAGCGACTTGCCAAGCATGCCGATTGCCATGGCGCGTTTCGTGGCCGACAGCGTAGGAAGCATCTACCCGCTTCTGGCACCGAGCATCGGCGCCCTGGGCGCCTTCATCGCCGGGTCGAACACGGTTAGCAACATGATGTTCAGCCAATTCCAGTTCGGGGTCGCGCACACCCTGGGCATTTCCGGAGCGATGATCGTGGCGATCCAGGCCGTAGGCGCCGCCGCCGGCAACATGGTCGCTATCCACAATGTGGTCGCGGCATCCGCCACCGTCGGCCTGCTGGGCCGCGAAGGCGCCACGCTGCGCAAGACCATCTGGCCGACCCTGTACTACGTGCTGTTCACCGGCATTATCGGTCTAGTAGCGATCTACCTGCTGGGCATCACCGATCCGCTGGTTGGCGTCTGACGTCCAGGCACCCCGTTCGCCCCCCCGCCCCCCGGGGGGCACCCCGTTTACCCTAAACCCCCCCAGACCACCAAAAAATCGG
>NZ_JASCPA010000140.1:0-278 GCF_029959715.1 Pseudomonas sp. PS02288
GTGTTCGGCGCCTCGAACTTCCCGCTGGCGTTTTCCACCGCCGGTGGCGACACCGCCGCCGCGCTGGCCGCCGGTTGCCCGGTGGTGTTCAAGGCCCACAGCGGGCACATGGCGACGGCCGAGTTCGTCGCCGACGCCATCGTGCGCGCCGCCGAGAAGACCGGCATGCCCAAGGGCGTGTTCAACATGATCTACGGCGGCGGCGTGGGCGAAGCGCTGGTCAAGCACCCGGCGATCCAGGCGGTCGGCTTCACCGGCTCGCTGCGCGGCGGTCGTGC
>NZ_JASCPA010000141.1:0-277 GCF_029959715.1 Pseudomonas sp. PS02288
CCAGGGTCATCCGATAGCGGGTCAGGCGCTTGCCGGACTCGCCCTGGGCGATGCGCCGGACCAGCCCGTGAACGCCGCCACCGGCGTGGGAAAAGGCCAGAAACGCGGGCCGGTGCAGGAACGACTCCAGGTCCAGGTCCGGATGCTCGCTGACCAGTTCCAGGTCGAAAGCATAGGGCGTGGAAAGCGCCTCGCGACCCTGGAACTCGAGCACCTGCAGGTCGTGCGCCTGGCCTTCGAGGCTCAGTGTGAAGTGCGCGGTGTTGGCCGCTGCGAA
>NZ_JASCPA010000142.1:0-263 GCF_029959715.1 Pseudomonas sp. PS02288
TCCGGCAGCGCGCGGTCGATGCGTGCGCCGTAGAAATCGCCACGCCGCAGCACCTGGGCGAACAGGCGCATCTGCCCGCTGGTGCGGCCACGCTCGCCCTGGATACGCCCGGCCGGCAGCGCGGTTTCCTGGCAGACCAGGGCGACGAAGTCATCGCCCAGCGCATCGATCTCGGCGGCGATGGCGTCGAGGAAATCGGCGCGTCTGGCCGCCGACAGCGTGCGGTAGGTCGGATAGGCGGCTGCGGCGGCCTTGGCGGCGGC
>NZ_JASCPA010000143.1:0-261 GCF_029959715.1 Pseudomonas sp. PS02288
CGTGGCGTTCGTGGCCGATGCGGATCCTCTGGTCGTGCTCGATGTTTTCGTCCCAGTCGCGCTGGGCGTGCAGATAGATCTGTTCCTGACCCTTGCGGTCTTCGATGCGCAGTTCGTTGTAGCCGGCGCCGCCTGGCGAGCTGAGGGTCTTGAACACGCTGCGGGTCTTGTTCGCCGGTAGCGCGTAGGGCACCACGTGTTCCTTGTGGTACAGGCAGCCGCTGATCAGCGGCTGGTCCGGGTCGCCTTCGAGAAAGCTCA
>NZ_JASCPA010000144.1:0-258 GCF_029959715.1 Pseudomonas sp. PS02288
CCGAGAAGACCGGCATGCCCAAGGGCGTGTTCAACATGATCTACGGCGGCGGCGTGGGCGAAGCGCTGGTCAAGCACCCGGCGATCCAGGCGGTCGGCTTCACCGGCTCGCTGCGCGGCGGTCGTGCACTGTGCGACATGGCGGCGGCGCGTCCGCAGCCGATCCCGGTGTTCGCCGAGATGAGCAGCATCAACCCGATGCTGCTGCTGCCCGAGGCGATCAAGGTGCGTGGCGAGAAGATCGCCGCCGAACTGACCG
>NZ_JASCPA010000145.1:0-255 GCF_029959715.1 Pseudomonas sp. PS02288
GGGGGGGGGGGGGGGGGGGGGGGGGGGGGGGGGGGGGGGGGGGGGGGGGGGGGGGGGGGGGGGGGGGGGGGGGGGGGGGGGGGGGGGGGGGGGGGGGGGGGGGGGGGGGGGGGGGGGGGGGGGGGGGCGGGGGGGGGGGGGGGGGGGGGGGGGGGGGGGGGGGGGGGGGGGGGGGGGGGGGGGGGGGGGGGGGGGGGGGGGGGGGGGGGGGGGGGGGGGGGGGGGGGGGGGGGGGGGGGGGGGGGGGGGGGGGGG
>NZ_JASCPA010000146.1:0-255 GCF_029959715.1 Pseudomonas sp. PS02288
GGGTTTCCAGGCGTACACCGAAGCGCTTGATCACCGGCTGGTCGGCGACCAGGCCGCTGTCCTGCTGGTAGGCCACGGGCGCGCGTCGGGGAAACACCGTCTGGTCGTCGCCGAACACCAGCACGTGACCGGCGGCGCTGTGCTCGAAGTGGTAGTGGATGCCTTCCTCTTCGCACAGGCGCTGGACGAAGTGCAGGTCGGACTCGTCGTACTGGGTGCAGTAGAGGCGCTCGGGATAGGACGCGCTCAGCCCGA
>NZ_JASCPA010000147.1:0-255 GCF_029959715.1 Pseudomonas sp. PS02288
TCGGGCTGAGCGCGTCCTATCCCGAGCGCCTCTACTGCACCCAGTACGACGAGTCCGACCTGCACTTCGTCCAGCGCCTGTGCGAAGAGGAAGGCATCCACTACCACTTCGAGCACAGCGCCGCCGGCCACGTGCTGGTGTTCGGCGACGACCAGACGGTGTTTCCCCGACGCGCGCCCGTGGCCTACCAGCAGGACAGCGGCCTGGTCGCCGACCAGCCGGTGATCAAGCGCTTCGGTGTACGCCTGGAAACCC
>NZ_JASCPA010000148.1:0-255 GCF_029959715.1 Pseudomonas sp. PS02288
CAGCCCGAAGCGGTAGGCGCCGGCGAGGATGCCGTGCTCCTCGAGCACCTGGGCGACGATCTGCGGCACGCTCAGGTGCTGGAAGATGCGCTGGTTGATCCGATAGGCCAGGTACGCCAGCTGCGGCACCAGGGTCATCCGATAGCGGGTCAGGCGCTTGCCGGACTCGCCCTGGGCGATGCGCCGGACCAGCCCGTGAACGCCGCCACCGGCGTGGGAAAAGGCCAGAAACGCGGGCCGGTGCAGGAACGACTC
>NZ_JASCPA010000149.1:0-255 GCF_029959715.1 Pseudomonas sp. PS02288
CAGCCCGAAGCGGTAGGCGCCGGCGAGGATGCCGTGCTCCTCGAGCACCTGGGCGACGATCTGCGGCACGCTCAGGTGCTGGAAGATGCGCTGGTTGATCCGATAGGCCAGGTACGCCAGCTGCGGCCCCAGGGTCATCCGATAGCGGGTCAGGCGCTTGCCGGACTCGCCCTGGGCGATGCGCCGGACCAGCCCGTGAACGCCGCCACCGGCGTGGGAAAAGGCCAGAAACGCGGGCCGGTGCAGGAACGACTC
>NZ_JASCPA010000014.1:0-83552 GCF_029959715.1 Pseudomonas sp. PS02288
CGCTACGCCAACCGATACACGCAGACGGTCGTCCGCCCCGAACCCTCGGGGCGGCGGTCGGGATCGGCGTAGGTGTCCACCTCGACGAAACCGGCCTTGCGCATCATTCCCGCCGAGGCGGCGTTCTCCTCGTGGCGATCGATGTACACCGCATCGACGCCCTGGCTCTCCAGCCGGCGCAGCGCTGCGCCCAGCAACAGCGAACCCAGGCCTTTCCCCGCAAATCCCGGATGCACGGCGGCTTCGCTGATGTAGCCGTGAGGGCGGTCGCGCGACTCAGCGGGCTGGTAGCGGGCGAAGTAGCGCGAGGTCTGGAAGCTCACGAAGCCGGCCAGCTCGCCGTCGACCCACGCCATCAGCGCTTCCACCTTGCCCTCCACCAGCCCGGCGAAGTGCTCGCGCAGCGGCCGCTCGGGCAGGTAGTTCCAGGGGTTTCGCGCGTGCTCGAAGAGAAACGCCAGCAGCCGTTCCGCGTCGGCGGGTGTGGCGTTTTCGAGGCGTGGGTTCATGGTGGTCTCCTGCCGCAGGGCTCAGTCGAGGATGCCGCTCGGCGTCGGCGGCGTGTTGCGCCACTGGCTGAGGGCGACACCGGCGAACACCAACACCACCGCGACCATCTGGATCGCATTGAGCCGCTCGCCGAGCAGCAGCACGGCGAAGATCAGCGTGAACACCGGGATCAGGTTGGTGAAGCCCGACGCCTGCGCGGCCGGCAGCCGGCTGACGCCGAAATTGAACAGACCGTAGGCACCGACCGTGACGACGATTCCGAGGTAAGCCACCGCGGCCAGTCCGGTGGCGCTGAAGTGGCTTGGCCAGGGCTCGTGCCAGGCCGCCAGCGGCAGGAAGAACAGCGCGCCAATGAACGCCTGCAGCGCGGTGAGCAGGAACGGCGAGTAACGCTCGGCCAGGTGCTTGACCAGCAGCGTGTAGCCGGCGGCGCTGAGCATGGCGAGGAACTCGAAGACGTTGCCCAGCAGGGGCGCGCTGGCGTGCTCGTCGGACTCGCCGGCCAGGCTCAGCCAAACCGCGCCGAGCATGGCGACGAAGAAGCCCGCCCACATGCTGCGGCTGATCTTCTCGCGCAGGAAGAAAAACGCACCGATCGCCACCAGCAACGGCAGCAGCGCGGTGACCATCCCGGCCTGGGCCGCGCTGGTGTGCTGCAGGGCGATGGACTCGAAGATGAAGTACAGGCACGGCTCGCAGACGGCCAGGCCGAGCAGATACTTCCAGTCGCCGGTCTGGTAGCGCATCTTGCCGCGCCAGCGCCAGGCGAGCAGGAACACCAGGCTGCCGAGCGCCATGCGGCCGAAGATCACCCACAGCGGCGGCAGCTCGGCGAAGGCGATCTTCAGGCCGATGAAGGCACTGGCCCAGAGCGCGGTCGCCAGAATCAGGCAACCCACCGCCACTCCCTTTCCCTGCCCCGCCATAACCTGCTCCCGTGAAAAAAGGCCGTCAGTCTAACGGCGGCGGTTTGGCGGGCACAGGCACAGCGAGCCAGCAAAACTGTGCGCCTGTCAGTCTTCCCCGGGCTGGCCGCGGGTGCGCTCGACCAGCCTGACCTTCTGCTGCAGCGCCGCCCGCGCCAGCATGTGCGCGCTGACCGGTGCGGTGATGAACAGGAAGATCGCCAGCAACAGCTCTTGCAGGCTGAGCCGGTGCTCGCTGCCGGCGAAGAACAGCATCGAGGCGATGATCAGGCTACCCACGCCCAGCGTCGTCGCCTTGGTCGGCCCGTGCAGGCGGGTGAAGAAGTCCGGCAGCCGGTACAGGCCGATGGCGCCGATCAGGGCGAAGCTGCAGCCGAGCAGCAACAGCGCCGATACCGCGATTTCGATCCAGATGTTCATGTCGTCTCCCGCAAGGTCATAGGGACCTCGTCCGCCCCGTCAATCGATGATGTCGCCATGCAGCAGGTGCTTGCCCAGCGCCACGGTGGTGACGAAACCCATCACCGCGATGAGCAGCGCGACCTCGAAGAAGGTGCCGCTGCGCAGCCAGATGCCGAGCAGGACGATCAGCGCCAGCGCGTTGATCGACAGTGTATCCAGCGCCAGCACGCGATCCGGCATGTCCGGGCCCTCGATCAGGCGCAGCAGGTTGAGCACCACGGCGAGCGCTTGCATCGCCAGGCACAGCGGAATCACGTAGGCGAACATTCGAATATCTCCAGCAACGGGGCTTCGTAGCGGCTCTTCACCTGCGCCACCAGGTCGTCGGCATCCTCGAGATCGAGCACATGCAGCAACAGCCGGGTGTGATCGGGACTGAGGCCGGCGGACACGGTGCCCGGCGTCAGCGACAGCACGCTGGAGAGCACGGCGAGGACGAACTCGTCGCGAATCGCGATGGGCACCTCGACGAAGGCCGGGCGCAACCGCTCGCGCCGGCCGAGCACCAGCCGCGCCACATGCAGGTTGGCGATGACGATGTCGTAGAACACCAGCAGGGTGAAACCCACCAGCTTCGCCGGTTTGCGCAGGTGTGGCATCTCGAGCAGGAAAGGCCGGCAGAGCAGCGGGATGGCGACGCCAAGCAGGCCGCCCAGGAGGAGCTGGCCAAGATCCAGGCTGTTGGTCAGCAACAGCCACATGACGATCAGCAGCAGGCTCAGGCCCGGCTGCGGTAACAACCGCTTCATGCGCCACCTCCGACGATCCGCAGGTAGGGCGCCAGGTCCAGCAGCTGTTCCGCCGTCGCCTGCAAATAAGCCTGCAGCGGCCCGCCAGCCAGCACCAACAGCGGCGCGCCGAGCAGCAGCCCGCTGCTGGCGATCAGGCGCAGCGGGTCGTGCTCGACCATCGCCGACGGCTGCCCGCTTGCGCGCCAGAACAGCGTACTGCCGGCCCGGCTCAGCGCCACCAGCGCGCAGAGCCCTCCCGTCAGCAGCACCGTCCACAGCAGCAGCGCCGGGTAACCCATCGGCGCCGCGCGCAACAGCAGCAATTTGCCGATGAACCCGGAGAACGGCGGCAGCCCGGCGATGGCGATGGCGCCGACGAAGAACAACCCGCCGAGCAGCAACGGCTGCTGCAGCGCCGGCCCGGCCGTCAGCGCGCCGGCCTGCTCGCCACGCTGGCGGGCGATGAGGTCGGCGAGCAGGAACAGCCCGGCGGAAATCCAGGTGCTGTGAATCAGGTAGTACAGCAGCGCGGCGATGGACGCCGGCGAGCCCAGCGCGATGCCGGCCAGCAAGGTGCCGACCGAGAGGATCATCAGGTAACCCAGCAGCATCTGCAGCGTGCGCGCACCCAGCGCACCGAGTGCCCCACCGATCACAGTGAGCAGCGCCAGCGGCCACAACCAGTCGCGCGCCAGGTTGGCCAGTTCGCCGGCCTCGCTCCCATAAAGCAGGGTGAACACCCGCAGGATCGCGTAGAGCCCGACCTTGGTCATGATCGCGAACAGCGCCGCCACCGGCGCGGTGGCGCTGGCATAGGCACGCGGCAGCCAGAAGTACAGCGGCAGGACCGCCGCCTTCAGGGCGAACACCACCAGCAGGAGGAAGCCGGCCGCGGCCAGCAACGGGGTTTCGCTGGCACCGGCCTGGCCGATGCGCAGCGCCAGGTCGGCCATGTTCAGGGTGCCTGTGAGACCGTAGAGGGTGCCGACACCGAGCAGGAAGAACGATGAGCCGAGCAGGTTGAGCAGCACGTAATGCATGCCCGCCCGCACCCGCTGCGCGCCGCCGCCGTGCAGCAACAGGCAGTAGGAGGCGATCAGCAGGATCTCGAAGAAGACGAACAGGTTGAACAGATCGCCGGTCAGGAAGGCGCCGTTGATGCCCATCAGCTGGAACTGCAGCAGCGCGTGGAAGTCGCTGCCCCGCTCGTCGTCGCCGCGGCAGGCGTAGAGCGCGACGAAGCCGGCCAGCACCGCAGTTACCACCAGCATCAGCGCGCTCAGCCGGTCGAGCAGCAGGACGATGCCGAACGGCGGCTGCCAGCCGCCCAGCGCATACAGGCGCAGCTGGCCGTCGCTGGCCTGCGCCAGCAACAGGATGCTCAGCGGCAGCAGCAGCCAGGTGGCGCCCAGCGACACGCCGCGGCGCAGGCCCAGCGGCATCCGCGCGGCGGCCAGCAACAGCGCGCCGACGAACATGGGCAGGAGGATCGGCAGGATCAGCGCATGCTTCATTCGCGCGGCTCCTCGCCATCCACGTGATCGGACTTCACCTCGCCGAGCGCGCGCAGCGACAGCACCACGACGAAAGCGGTCATGGCGAAACCGATGACGATGGCGGTCAGCACCAGGGCCTGGGGCACCGGGTCGGCGTACTCGCCGGTCTTGCCGAGCACCGCCGGCATGCCGCTCTTCAAGCGGCCCATGCCGAACAGGAAGAGGTTCACCGCGTAGGAAATCAGGGTCAGGCCCATCACCACCGGGAATACCCGCGCGCGCAGCAACAGGTAGACGCCGCAGGCGGTGAGCACGCCAAGGGTGACGGCGAACAGGGCTTCCATCAGAGCACCTCCTGGCTGCTTTCGTCCTGGCTGACGTGGCCGATGTTGGACAGGATCAGCAGGGTGGCGCCGAGCACCGTGAGGTACACGCCGAGGTCGAAGAACAGCGCGCTGGCCAACTCCACCTCGCCGATCAACGGGATTTCGAAGTGGCCGAACGCGCTGGTGAGGAATTCGTGACCGAACGCCCAGCTGCCGACGCCGCAGAGGCCGGCGATGAGGATTCCGCTGCCGGCCAGCGCATGCAGGCTCCACGGCAGCCGCTGCTGGGTCCAGCCGACGCCGTGGGCGATGTACTGCAGGATCAGTGCGACCGCAGTGATCAGCCCGGCGATGAAACCGCCCCCCGGCTGGTTGTGGCCGCGCAGGAAGATGTACGCCGAGACCAGCAGCGCCAGCGGCAGCATCACCCGCGACAGGCTGTCGAGGATCATCGGGTGGCTGTCGGTCGACCAGCGCCGGCCGTTGCGATCGTGCAGCGGATGCGGCAGGTGCAGGCCGCGCAGCAGGCCGTAGACGCCCACCGCGGCGATCGCCAGCACGCAGATTTCGCCCATCGTGTCGAAGCCGCGGAAGTCCACCAGGATCACGTTGACCACGTTGCTGCCGCCCCCGCCGGTCAACGCGTTCTCCAGGAAGAACGAGGCGATGCCGTCGTAGGGGCGGGTCATCACCGCGAACGCCAGCAGCGCCACGAGAATGCCGCTGCCGCTGGCCAGGATCAGGTCGCGGAAGGCGCGCAGGCTGCTGGATTCGGCCGGCGTGCGATCGGGCATGAAGAACAGGGCCAGCACCAGCAGGATCAGCGTCACCAGCTCGACGCTGAGCTGGGTCAGGGCCAGGTCCGGCGCCGAGTAGCGGGCAAAGGTCAGGGTCACCAGCAGGCCGGCGACGCTGAGGATCATCAGCGCTGGCAGCCGGCGGCGATGGAAGCCGACGGTAAGCAGCCCGCTGAGCATCAGGATGCCCAGGCCGAGCACGCTGATCGGGTCCAGTGGCGACAGGCGCTCGCCGCCTTCCAGCGCATGCAGCGGCCCCAGCGCGACCGCCACGCAGAGCAACGCACTACCCAGCATCAGTGCCAGGTAGCGCTGCAGCGAGCCGTTCTCCAGCCATTCCGCGAGGCGTCGGGCCGTCCTCACACCGGCCTGTACCAGCCCCTCGAACACGGCTTTCGAATCGATCGCCGGCAGCCCGTCGTACCAGCGGTACAAGGGTCGCCGGAAGACGTAGACCGCCACTCCGCCCGCCAGCGCGACGACGCTCATCGCCAGCGGCAGGTTGAAGCCGTGCCAGATTGCCAGGCTGTACCCGGGCAGTTCGCCGCCGAGGCTGGAGGCGGCCGCCGCGGCCAGCAGGGGCGCCACGGTGTAGCCGGGCAGCATGCCCACCAGCAGGCACAGCAGCACCAGCACCTCCACCGGAATCTTCATGAAGCGCGGTGGCTCGTGCGGCGGGTAGATCGGCAGGTCGCGCGGCGCGCCGTTGAAGAACACGTCGTGGATGAAGCGCAGCGAATAGGCCACCGAGAACACCCCGGCCAGCGTCGCCGCGATGGGAATCACCCAGTTGAAACCGCCCAGCAGGTTCTGCCCGAGGGTCTGACTGAAGAACATTTCCTTGCTGAGGAAGCCGTTGAGCAGCGGCACCCCGGCCATCGCCAGGCAGGCCACCATTGCCAGCACGGCGGTGTGCGGCATGAACCTCCAGAGGCCGGCCAGGCGGCGCAGGTCGCGACTGCCGGTCTCGTGGTCGATGATTCCCGCGGCCATGAACAGCGACGCCTTGAAGGTGGCGTGGTTGATGATGTGGAAGATCGCGGCGACGTTGGACAGGTCGCTGTCGAGCCCGAACAGCAGGGTGATCAGGCCGAGGTGGCTGATCGTCGAATAGGCCAGCAGGCCCTTGAGGTCGTGCTGGAACAGCGCCATCACCGAACCGAACAACAGCGTCGCCATGCCGGTCAGGCCGACCAGGTAGAACCACCAGTCGGTCCCCGACAGCGCCGGATACAGACGCGCAAGCAGGAACACGCCGGCCTTGACCATGGTCGCCGAGTGCAGGTACGCGGAGACGGGCGTCGGCGCAGCCATCGCCTGCGGCAGCCAGAAATGGAACGGGAACTGCGCTGACTTGGTGAACGCGCCGAGCAGCACCAGGATCAACGCCACGGGATAGAGCGCGTGGGCGCGAATCCGGTCACCCGCCGCGAGCACATCGGGCAGCTCGAAGCTGCCGACGATCTGCCCGATCAGCAGAATGCCGGCGAGCAGCGCCAGGCCGCCGAAACCGGTCACCGTCAGCGCCATGCGGGCACCTTTACGCGCCTCGCCGGAGCCGCTCCAGAAGCCGATCAGAAGGAACGACGAAAGGCTGGTCAGCTCCCAGAACAGCAGCATCAGCAGGAGGTTGTCGGCCAGCACTACACCGAGCATGGCACCCATGAACAGCAACAGGAAGGCGAAGAAACGCCCCATGGGCTCGCTTCTCGCCAGGTAGTAGCGGGCGTAGAGGATCACCAGCAGGCCGATGCCGAGGATCAGCAGCGCGAAGAGAAAGCCCAGGCCGTCGAGGCGCAGGCTGAGGTCCAGGCCCAGCGCCGGCATCCATTCCAGCCGGTAGACGAGGTGCTCGCCGGCGAACACAGCAGGGTACTGCGCCAGCAGCAAGGCCAGCGCGACGAAGGGAGCGACGGCGGCGCCGAGGGCACTGACCGGTCGCCCACCGCGGCCCACGAACGCACTCAGCAGTACGCCAATGAACGGCAAGGCGATGATCAGCGCTAGCACCATGAGCGGGTCCTTTGTTCCAGTCGCGCGGGTGGCCTTCGATTATCCGTAACTATCGATCCAGCGTCATGGATATAAGTATTACTAAAACTGAACGCGCCACCGCCGGCCCCGCGAAAAGCCGATACGCGCCGAGGTTAGGCTGCATAAGCTCGATTTGATTCCGGCGAATTCGCCGAGGGAAGGGAAAGAGGAGAACGGAGCGAGGAAAACGCCGCCCGGCCGGCAGGCGAGGCCTGGGCGGGCGGCGAATGAGGAGGGAAAATCAGGGGCTGACGCGGCTGGTACCGTCCACGGTGAGGATGCGCACGCGCTGGCCAACGCGGAACACCTGGTTCGGCTCGACCTCCTGGACGTAGGCACGCATGCTGCCGTCGTCTTCACGCACGGTGATCTCGACGCCCTGGGTCTTGGTGAGTCCCTCTTCCGCCGCGGAGCCGAGCAGGCCGCCCGCCACCGCACCGATCACCGCCGCGACCAAGCTGCCGCGACCACCACCGACGCCGCTACCGGCGACACCACCGACGACCGCGCCGGCACCAGCGCCGATCGGGGTCTTGGTGCCTTCGATCTTCACCGGACGCAGGGCTTCGATGCTGCCCATGCGCACGGTCTGCACGACGCGCGCTTCGTCGCGGGAATAGGTGTCGCCAGTCAGGCTGGAAGTACAACCGCCCAGAGCCAGGCTCATGGCGGTGAACGAAGCGATCAGGGCAGGCTTGAACATGACAAATCTCCAAAAGGACATGGTCTTGTAGACCGCTCGCCGCTCCACATGTCACGGCGAGTGCCCACGATTCTACGTTTTTTCGGTTTTGCGCGACAGCGCGGGCGGTGGCCGCCGCGACACTGACGACCTTTGCCAGGTGGGCCTCATCCGCTAGTCTGGCCGGCTTTTACCCGAGACGACGTCATGGATTACTTCATCATCGCGGTGGTTACGCTGGCCGGCCTTTACTTCCACTGGTGGCTCTATGTGCGCATCCGCCGCTGGACCGATCGCGACCTGGCGCTGTCCCTCGGCGGAGACGACAAGGACAAGCGCGACTACATGCTGCAACGCCTGCAACAGGCACGCGGCGAAGGGATCAAGCGCCGCGACCTGCCGCAGTGGCTGCAGCGGGCCGCCGACGACTACCGTCGCGACTGAGCCAGTCGCCAGAGTCGGGCGACGTCCGCCGCGCGCGCGCGCAACTGCACCGCCGCCTCGGCCATAGCCTGCTCCAGCGGCATCGGCCCCGGCACCAGGCTGAACGCGGCATCGATGCCCACCTCGTAGAGTTTCTGATAGCCGTCACCGAGACTGCCGGCTATCGCCACCACCGGCACGCCCGCCGCCTTCGCGACCCTGGCCACGCCCATGGGGGTCTTGCCGTGCAGGCTCTGCGCATCCAGCCGACCCTCGCCGGTGATCACCAGATCGGCGCCCTGCATGGCCTCGGCCAGGCCGATGAGTTCGGCGACGACCTCGACCCCCGGACGAAAACGCGCCGCCAGGAACGCCCGAGCCGCGAAACCCAGGCCACCCGCCGCACCGACACCGGGAGACTCGGCGTGATCCTCGCCCAGCGCCCGCGCGGCCACCGCGCCAAAGCGCCGCAGGGCGGCGTCCAGTTCCTGGACGTGCTGCGCCGTGGCGCCCTTTTGCGGACCGAACACCGCCGAGGCGCCCCGCGGCCCGCACAGCGGGTTGTCGACGTCGGCGGCGACTTCCACCTGCACCTGCGCAAGGCGTGCGTCCAGACCGTCGAGATAAATCCGGTCGAGCCTGGCCAGGGCGGCGCCGCCCTCCTCCAGTTCGTGCCCTTCGGCATCGAGGAAACGCACACCCAGGGCGCGCAGCAAGCCGCTGCCGCCATCGTTGGTGGCGCTGCCGCCCAGGCCGAGGATGATCCGCCTGGCACCCGCGTCGAGCGCTGCGCGAATCAGTTCCCCGGTGCCGAAACTCGAGGTGATCCGCGCATCGCGTTGAGCCGGCGCCAGCAGATGCAGGCCACTGGCCGACGCCATCTCGATCACCGCGGTGTCGTCCTCGAGCCAGCCCCAGTGCGCGCTCACCGCCTCGCCGAGCGGGCCACGCACGAGCGACTCGCGGCGCTCGCCACCGGTAGCGGCCAGCAGGGCGTCCACCGTGCCCTCGCCACCGTCGGCCATCGGTTTGGTGACGATCTCGGCGTCCGCATAGACCTGCAGCCAACCTCTGGCGATGGCCGCAGCGACGGCGTCGGCGCTGAGGCTTTCCTTGAACGAATCGGGAGCGATGACGATTTTCATGGGGTACCTCGCGGCCGGGCCACCACCCGCAGGTGGCCCGGTTATTACGGTTCGAAGGAAAACGCGGGGGTCAGAGCAGGATCAGGCTGAGCAGCCAGACAGTGATGATACCGGTGACACCCTGTACCAGCGTAGCCATGGTGACGGCGCGGTAGGCGGTGCTGACTTTCATCCGGCTGAACTGGGAAACCACCCAGAAGAAGCTGTCGTTGGCGTGCGACACGGTCATCGACCCGGCGCCGATGGCCATGACGGTGAGGACGCGGCCCATTTCGCTGTCCAGGCCGAGGTTGCCGAGCAGCGGCGTCATCATCGCCGAGGTGGTGACCAGCGCCACCGTAGTGGAACCCTGCGCCGATTTCAGCGCCGCCGCGACCACGAAGGGCATGAACAGGCCGATGCCCAGGGTCGACAGAGTCTCACCCAGGTAGGTGGCCAGCGGGGTGACCTTGAGGATCGCGCCGAACGCGCCACCGGCACCGGTGATCAGCAGGATCGGCGCGGCCGAGACTATGCCCTCGGCGACGAAGTCATGGAACTGCTGGCGCTTGCCGTCGCCCTTGAGCAGGCTGCAGGCAAGTGCCAGGCCGACCAGCAGGGCGATCACCGGCAGACCGACGAAATTCAGCACGTTGTACAGCAGGCCGTCGCCGAGCGGCTTGCTGGGGAAGGCCGCGACCGAGCCCAGGCAGATCAGCGCGATCGGCACGAAGATCGGCGCGAACGCCTGCCAGGCGCTGGGCAGCGTGCCGTAGCGGGCCTTCAGCTGTTCGAAATCGACGCCGTCGTCGGGCAGTTCGCTCGGCGCTTCGTCCAGCAGTCGCTTGTCGTCGGCATGCAGATAGAGGTTGGCCCAGAGCATCCCGGCCAGCGCGGTGACCAGCGCGACCAGCAGGCCGACGCCGATCACCAGGCCCAGCGAACCTTCCAGACCGAGGTTGCCGGCGGCGGCGATCGGCCCCGGGGTCGGCGGCACGAAGGTGTGCGTCGCGTAGAGACCGGTTGCCAGCGCCACGCTCATCGACACCACCGAGACCTTCATGCGTGCGGCCAGAGCGTTCTTCAGCGAGTTGAGGATGACGTAGCCGGAGTCGCAGAACACGGGGATCGATACCAGGTATCCGATGATCGACACGGTGAGGGTAGGAAAGCGCTCGCCGAGCAGCTTGATCACCGATTCGGCCATGGTGATGGCCGCGCCGCTGCGCTCGAGGATCACGCCGATGATGGTACCCAGTACGATGACGATGCCGATGTAGCCGAGGATGCTGCCAAAACCGGTGGTTATGGTCTTGACGATGTCACCGGTGGGGAGCTGGTAGGCGAAACCGGCGATCAACGCGGCGCCGAGCAGAGCGAGAAAAGGGTGCAGCTTGAATCGGGTGGTGGCAAGCACGATGAACACGATCAGTGCCACCAGGATCAGGACGAGTCCCATGACCATTTTCCTCAGATTTTTTTGTTATGGAGTGGGGATATCCCCTGCCATGCCGTGATGCGCCGCGCTGCTGGCGGGCACCGAAGACGGCAAGCCTCCATTCTCACCGATGCGGCGCTCTGCGCGCCTTGGTCGTCCGCACAATATACCGGCTACGAACGAGCGATATGAGGGTCATCTGCACAACCAGCCAACAGGGTTAGACCAGCCCCATCCCCAGCGAGAGGTACAGGCGCTGGTCCAGTCGAAGCGGGTCCAGCCCGCTGATGGTGGCGATCCGCTCGAGCCGGTAGCGCAGGGTGTTGCGGTGGATGCCCAGGCGGTCGGCGCAGACCTGCACCTGCCCCAGGCAAGCGCACCAGGCGTCCAGGGTGGCCTGCAGCGTGCCGCTGGTGTCCTCCGCCAACAGTTTGCGCAGCGGCTCCAGCCAGCCGTCGAGTAACCAGTTGCCGCGCTGGCTGTAGAGGAACACCGGCAGGCGCAGCTGGTCGAGGTCGAGCAGGCGCTGCGCCGGATGCCGTGCCCGCGCATAGCCTTGCAGGTCGCGCAGCGCGATACCGGCTTCGCGCAAGTCGGCGAGTGTCGCCAGCGGCCCGCTGACCATCAGGCGTGCCAGCCCCCAGCCACGCGGGTCGGCGCGCCGCATCCAGGCCGCCGGCTCGCGCCCGCTGCGCCACGGCCGGCACCAGAGCAGCTCGCCAGCCGCCAGGGCGATGCAGAAGCCCTCGGCACGCTCGCCGAGATCGGCCAGCAACGCGCCTTGCCGGATCGGCAGATCGTCGCCGCCATCAAGCTCCAGCAGCCAGGCCTGCATGGGCCAGCCGAGTTGCAGGCCGAGGCGCTGCGCTTCGGATTGCAGCGTCACCAGCGGCTGCTGGCGGTCGAGCAGCAGCCGCAGCCAGTTTTCCAGGCGGTCGCTGCGCCAGTGCCGCTCAGCCTGCAACTGGCGTTGCTCGACGAGCATCTCGGCGGTCATCCGCACCAGCGCCGCGTAGGGCCGCAGCTCCTCGGGATCGCCGGTGATGCCGAGCACGCCGATCAGTTGGTCGGCGTACAGTAGCGGCAGGTTGACTCCCGGCTTGACGCCGCGCAGACAGGCCGCGGCCTGTGCGTCGATCTCCACGGTGCGTCGATTCGCCAGCACCAGTTGGGCGCCCTCGTGACGCGAATGCAGCCGCTCGCGATCGCCGCTGCCGATGATCATCCCCTGCGCGTCCATCACGTTGATGTTGTGCGGCAGGATCGCCATCGCGCGGTCGACGATGTGTTGCGCCAGGGTGGAATCGAGTTCGAGCATGAAAAAACGGCCTCTGGAAAGAGGCCGCTAGTGTAGGCGGGAAATGCGTGTCAGGGGATCAGGGCGCCAACCGCTCGCGTACCCAGGCGCCGTCCTCCAGGCGGTAGTTCAGCCGGTCATGCAGGCGGCTGGAACGGCCCTGCCAGAACTCGATACGCTCGGGCAGCAGGCGATAGCCGCCCCAGTGCTCGGGGCAACTGGGCTCCTGATCCTGGAAACGCGCTTCGGTCTTGGCCAGCAACTCGGCGAGCTGTTCGCGGTCACGGATGACCTGGCTCTGTGGCGAAGCCCAGGCTCCGAGGCGGCTGCCCAGCGGACGCACCTGGTAATAGGCATCGGATTCGGCGGGGGTGACTTTCTCGACGCGGCCCTCGATGCGCACCTGGCGTTCGAGAGAAGGCCAGAAGAAGGTCATGGCGCCGAAGGGTTGCGAGGCGAGCTGCTCGCCCTTGGCGCTGAGGTAGTTGGTGAAGAAGGTGAAGCCGCGCTCGTCGAGCCCCTTGAGCAGCAGGATCCGGCAATGCGGACGGCCCTCGGCGTCGACCGTGGCGAAGGTCATCGCGTTGGGCTCGACAGGTGCCTGCTCGGTCTTCACCGCATCGGCGAACCATTGCTGGAACAGCGACAGCGGTTCGGCCGGCGCCTGCTGCTCGCTCAGCCCGTCGCGGGTGTAGTCGCGACGCATATCGGCGAGGCTCTGGTTCATGCTGCACTCCTTACGAAAAAGAGTCCTAGCTTAGCCAGGCAAGCCTTACTTGGCTTGATCTGCGGCAACCACCTTACCCACCGCGGCGATCTTCGGACCGCTCGCCAAAGGCGCGCCCGGCGCGGCTTCGACGCCGGCTTCGGCCTTGGCCGGCTGGCTGTACTGGGCGAGCAGCGCGGTCAGGGTGTCCTGCGGCGTGAGCATGATCTCCACGCGGCGGTTCAGCGAGCGGCCCTGGGCACTGTCGTTGGCGGCGCGCGGCATGTCGGAGCCTACGCCCTGCTGCTTCAGGCGATCCTGCTTGAGGCCGCTGAGGCGGAAGATCGAAGCGAAGGCGCGGGCGCGATCCTGGCTGAGCTTGCGGTTCAGGTCGAGGGCGCCGGAGCTGTCGGCATGGCCGAGGATCAGCACGGCGGTCTTGGAATCGTCCTGCACCAGCTTGGCGACCTTGGTCACCGGGCCAAGGGTGACCGGGAGGAGCATTTCCGGGCGATCCGGGTTGAACGAAGAGTCCACCGGCGCGGTGATCACCAGCAGGTTTTCACGACGCTCGACTTCGAACTTGCTGCCCTTGAGAGTCTCACGCAGCTGCGGCTCGTAGGTGTCGAGCCAGGCCTGGGTGATCTTAGGATCAGGCATCTCGACCTTCTTCTGTTCAGCCACCGCTTCCTTCTTGCCGAACGGCCACCACGAGCTGCTCTTTTCGCCGGCGTCATCGCTTTTGAACGTGCTGCAGCCCGATACGATCATGCACAGAATCAAGGTAGTGGTCTTGAACAGCTTCATGAAATGGTTTCCGTAATCTGGAAGTTGATGGTCGGGTCGATAGGCGCAAGATAAGGAAGCGGCGCCGCGCTCTCATACTTCAAGTTAAATTCTGGACGCAACTTATTAATTCGAAAAGGCTTCCGTAGAGAAACTGACGAGCGGCTATTCCAGGCACCCCGCCGTCACACGGGCCAGGCGCTGCGCCCGCGGGTCCATCAGCACGTAGGGGCCGAGGCTGTTGCAGACGAAGGCGAAGCTCAGGTCGCGCTCCGGATCGGCGAAACCCATGCTGCCGCCCGCACCCGGATGGCCGAACGCCTTGGGACCCATACCGTAGGTGGCATTGGCCACGTCGGGCTGGTCGAGCATGCAGCCGAGGCCGAACCGGGTGGCGGTGAGCAACGTGCGATCCTCGCCGCGACGGTGCTCGCGGGTCAACTCGCCGATCAGCTCGGGCTCCAGCAAACGCCCATCCAGCAGGCCGCTGTAGAAACCCGCCAGCGAGCGCGCGTTGCCGTGGCCGTTGGCCGCCGGCTGTGCCATGCGCCGCCATTCGGGCTTGTTGGTGCTGGTCAGTACCGACGGCGGGTTGGTGAAGGCGCGCGTGCTGACGGCGTTCGGTTCGCTCATGAAGCACTTGAGCAGGCGCTGCGCGGCGGCGTCGCCCAGGTTGCCCTTGGCCCGCGACATGTGCGCGACCCGGTGGAACTCGGAGTCTGCCAGGCCGACGTGAAGATCCAGGCCGAGCGGCCTGGCCACCCGGTTGACGATGGACTCGCCGGGACCACGGCCATCGACGCGACGCAGCAATTCGCCGACCAGCCAGCCATAAGTGATCGGCGCGTAACCGTGTGCTTCGCCCGGCGTCCACCAGGGTTGCTCGGCGGCCAGGGCGTCGGTCATCGCCTTCCAGTCGTAGAGCGCCTCGCCAGGCAGCTGGGCGTGCAACGCCGGCAGGCCGGCGGCGTGGCTGAGCAGGTGGCGCAGGGTGACGTGCTGTTTGCCGGCAGCGGCGAACTCCGGCCAGTAGTACGCCACCGGCCGGTCCAGCTCGAGCTTGCCCTCGCCCACCAGTTGCAGCGCAGCGACCGCGGTAAGCGTCTTGGTGCAGGAGAACAGATTGAGGATGGTGTCGCTGTGCCAGGCTTCGGCGCCATCCTTGTCGGCGGTCCCGGCCCAGATGTCCACCAGCGTCTCGCCGCCGATCTGGATACACAGCGCGGCACCGCGCTCCTGGGGGTTGTCGAACAGTTCGGCGAAGGCGTCCTTCACCGCTTCGAACTGGAGGTCGTAGTAGCCCTGAATCTGCACGCCGGCACCTGCGGGTAACGAGTCAGCCCGCATTGTTCCAGCACCGGACGAGCTTGGGAACCGGAAGAAAGACGGGTTTCGGCCCCACATTCACGCGCAGCCACCGCGCAAGGGCGGCTGCGCGTCGCCGGTCAGGGCGTTTTCGCCTTTCCCGTGTCCGGCAGCCACTTCTCCGGGACCGCCAGGTTGGCCTTGCGCACCGCCTCCACGAAACCTTGGTAAGGCAGGTCGGTGATGCCCACCAGCCCCAGGTGGCCGTTCTCGCCATCAAGCAGGCGACCGGTCACCGGCTGGTCGAGATACTGGAACCAGTGCGCGCCGACGATCGTCGGCTCGGCAATGGCGCGCGCGATGAAGTTGGCATAGGCCGGCCCGCGCTCTTCTTCCCTGTAGACCTCGGCGACGCCACCCCAGAACGGCCCGCGGTCACGCGAACCGAAGTGGAATTCGGTGACCATCACCGGCTTATCCAGCTTGCGCAGCGCCTCGAAGTCGTAACCCTGCTGCGGCTCCCGGGTATAGAAGTTGAAACTCAGGACATCACAGTACTTGGCACAGGCGGCGACCGCCTCCGGCGTGCTGATGGCGAAGCGGCCGCCCAGCAGCAGGTGGTTCGGCGCGTGCCATTCCAGCGAGTCGGAGATCGTCTTGAAGTAGGTTTCAGCGAACACCCGCTGGAAGTACTGCAGGTCTTCCTCGACGGCCGGGTGTTCCGGGCTTGGCAGCGGCGCTTCGAAGCCGGGGTCTTCCATCAGCTCCCAGTGCTCCAGGTCGATGCCCCAGGCCTTCGACAGGCCCTGCTCGTTGCGGTACTTGTCGCGCAACTGCTTGAGGAAGGCGCGCTTGGCCGGCACGTCCGTGGTCAGGCGCAGGGTACCGTAGGCGATGGCGTAGCGATCGTGCGGCTCGCTGCCCGGCGCGGCCCAGGAAAGCTCGTTGTCGGCGAAGAAGCCGATCAGCCAGGGGTCGTCGCGGTGGCCGCGGGCGGCGATGGCGATGGCGCGCTCGGCGGCCATGGCGAAACGCGGATCGAAGGGATCAGGAATTCCGCCCCACCAGTCGTGGCCGGTGCTGATGGTGGCGTAGTCGCCGGAAATCGACAGCGGCACGGTGAACGGCATGCGCCTGGCGTCCCCCAGTTCTCCGTCGCTCCAGTTGCCGATGGTGTTGAAGCCCCAGGCCTTCAGCCGGTCGATGCTGCGCGCCGCCCAGTGCTCGACGGCGGAGGCGCGCTTGAGACGGTCGCATTCTTCCGCGGTCGGCGGTTCGGCGTCGCTTTTCGGCGCATCGCTCGGCGCGGCGGCTGCCGAGGCCGGCGCGCTCAGGTGCGTCTCGCTGCCCGGCACCACGACTTCCGGTTTCGGCGCGGGAGCGGCGGAGTTCGCAGTGAGCGCGGCGGGCGTGCAGCCCACGCACTCGCTGGAGCCGGCGCACGGCAGGTCGCCGTACTGACGCTCGAGGTTGGCGTTGTAGAAGTCGAACCAGCGTCCGCTGGCGTAGGCGCGGCCCTTGTTGGCGCCGGTGTCGCTGCGGTTGTCGCCCTTGCCATAGAACCGCCCCAGCGGGCCGTCGGCGGGCGGCAGGTCGCTGAACATGCTTTCGCGACCCTCGACGTAGGTCTGGCTCTGCTGCAGGGTCACCGCGTTGACGCCGAGGGAGAAGTACGGATGGCCGTCCGGGGTCACCAGGTACCAGCGACCGTCCTGCTCGAGCGTATTGAAGAAGCCCTTGGCCGGGAACGAAGGGCCGCGCAGCCAGCCGCCATAACGATCCTGCTGCGGCAACTGCTGCTGCCACTTCCTGACCTGTTCGGCGTCCTTCGCCGCGGCGGCGCGCAGTTGCTCGTCGCTCCTGACCTTCTCCGGCCAGTTGCCGCGCGTGTACTGGCCGAAACCATCGACGGTGCCCTTGTAGGCGTCGTGGAAGTCTTGGTCGCCACGCACGCCGAAGCGGCCGAGCAGGATGTTCTGCGCCACGTCCGGATTGCTCAGGGATACTGTCACCGAACTGACCTGGGCGGGGTTCAGCTCGCCCTCGACGGTATCCGCCAGGAGCAGCTTGCGATCGCCCCGCGCCCACGGCATCGGCAGGCCGGCGCGCATGCCCAGCGCCCGCGGGGAGGTGGCCTGCAGCGGCACCAGCAGGGTCTGCGCCGGGCCGGCCGGCAGAGCGATGCGGGTGGTCAGCGCCTTGCCGTCGGCACTCTCGATGCGCACGTCGACGGTCAGCGCCCAGTCCATCGCGCTTTGCAGGCGCAGGCTCATGGCACGCATCTGCGACCAGTCCCAGGTGCCCTGTTGCGGCGTGAGGATCAGGCTCGGCTTCGGCGCCGGGTTGAACACCAGGCGGCGGAGGATTTCCCCCTCCGGGGTGCTTTCCGCGGTCAGTTCGGGAAAGAACGCATCGTTGGTCTGCACCTTCACCACGTCGGTGGGGCGGACGAAGTTGAACAGCACCTGCGGCGCCGGCTCAGGAACCGCCGCCGGTGCGGCGGCGGGTTCGGACGCGGCGAGCGCCGGCGCGCTCAGCAACAGGGCGAACAACGTGGACAACGAGCGGTGAATCATGAGGCGGTATCTCCATTACGACCGGCAGTAGACAACGATGTCGGGAAAGAATGCCCAATCCCTGGTGCAGCGGGCGTTCGCCCTCAGGCAATTTCACGGCGGAACGGCGGCAGGGCATTGAGGATCGCCTTGCCGTAGCGCTGGGTGACCAGTCGACGGTCGAGCAAGGTGATGGTGCCGCGGTCGGCTTCGGTACGCAGCAGGCGGCCACAGGCCTGGATCAGGCGCAGCGAGGCGTCCGGCACGGCGATTTCCATGAACGGGTTGCCGCCGCGTGCCTCAATCCATTCCGACAGCGCCGCTTCCACCGGGTCGTCCGGCACGGCGAAGGGAATCTTGGCGATCACCACGTGCTCGCAGTAGGCGCCCGGCAGGTCGACGCCCTCGGCGAAGCTGGCCAGGCCGAACAGCACGCTAGCCTCGCCGTCGTCGACCCGCGCCTTGTGCTTGTTCAGGGTTTCCTGCTTGGACAGGTTGCCCTGGATGAACACACGCTTGCGCCAATCGCGCTCGAGGCCGTCGAAGACGTCCTGCATCTGTCGGCGCGAGGAGAACAGCACCAGGGTGCCGCGCGCACCTTCCACCATCCGCGGAAGCTCGCGAATGATCGCCGCGGTGTGCGCGGCAGCGTCGCGCGGGTCGGCTTTGAGGTCCGGCACCCGCAGCACACCGGCATCGGCGTGGTGGAACGGGCTCGGCACGATGGCGGTGACCGCGGCCTTGGGCAGCCCGGCACGCATGCGGAAACGGTCGAAGGTGCTCAGCGCGGTGAGCGTCGCCGAGGTCACCAGCGCACCGTAGGCGACGTTCCACAGGTTGCGCCGCAGGGTCTCGGCGGCCAGGATCGGACTGGCGTTGACCTCGATGTCGTAGAGCGCGCCGCTGTCGGCGAGGGTCAGCCAGCGCGCCATCGGCGGGCTGTTTTCCGGGTCCTCGGCGGTGAACGCGGTCCACAGCTCCCAGTTGCCCTGGGCACGCGCCAGCAGGCTGCCGAACAGCGGGTACCACTCCTCGGCCTGGTGGCTGGCGATGCCCAGGCCAGGCTCCCCGTCCATCGCCTGCTTGAGCAGTTCGGCCAGCCGGGTGAACACGTCGGTGAGCTGGGAAAAGCCCTTCTTCAGCTCGATGCCCAGTTCGCGCAGGTGCTCGGGTACCAGGCCGCCGACGAAGCGATGGCGCGGCCGCTCGCGGCCCTCCATGTCTTCGCCGGCCTTGAAATCGGCGAGCTGTTCGCAGGCGGCGAACATGAACTGCTGCTGGCTGCGCAGCTCGCGGGTCAGCTCCGGGACCTTCTCGATCAGCCGGCCGAGTTCGCCCGGCAACGGGTGCTGGGCGAGCAGCTTGGTCAGGTTCTTCTCCATCTGCGCCAGCCAGTCGGCGGTGGAACGCAGGCGGGTGAAATGCGCGAAATGGCCGATCGCCTTGTCCGGCAGGTGGTGGCCTTCGTCGAACACGTAGAGCGTGTCGCGCGGGTCGGGCAGCACCGCACCGCCGCCGAGGGCGAGGTCGGCGAGCACCATGTCGTGGTTGGTGACGATCACGTCGACCTTGGTCATGCCTTCGCGCGCCTTGTAGAAGGCGCACTGCTGGAAATTCGGGCAATGCCGGTTGGTGCACTGGCTGTGGTCGGTGGTCAGCCGCGCCCAGTGCTGGTCCTCCAGCGCTTCGGGCCAGGAGTCGCGGTCGCCGTCCCAGCGGTTGCCGGCGAGCTTCTCGATCATCTGGTTGAACAGCTTCTGGCTGTTCTCGTCGACGTCGATTTTAAAGCCGTCTTCCTCGAACAGCTGCGCGGTGGCACTTTGCGCCTGGCCTTCCTGCAGCAGCATGTCGAGCTTGGACAGGCACAGGTAGCGCCCGCGCCCCTTGGCCAGCGCGAAGCTGAAGTTCAGGCCGCTGTTGCGCATCAAGTCCGGAAGGTCCTTGTGCACGATCTGCTCCTGCAACGCGACCGTCGCCGTGGCGATCACCAGGCGCTTGCCCGCCGCCTTGGCGATGGGAATGGTCGCCAGCGCGTAGGCCACGGTCTTGCCGGTGCCGGTGCCCGCCTCGACCGCCACCACCGCCGGATCGCTGTCGCGGCGGTTCTCGTCGTCGGTGGAGATCGCGCCGAGCACCTTCGCCACCTCGGCGATCATCAGGCGCTGGCCATAGCGCGGCTTCAGCCCCTTGGCTTCGAGAAAACGGGAATAGGCGCCCTGGATCTGGGACTTGAGTTCGGTGCTGAGCATGGGCGTCGGAAAGCCGGAGGGCTGGATAAATTTTCAGTGTTTCGAGCGGGTCGCTATGATAGCGCGCGTTTCGCCAGAGGGGTGTTTACAAAAGCGGCGGGCGACGGACAGGCACGAGGAAATCCGTCGGTAACGCGATCTGTATCTGTCCCGAATGGGCGTTTCCGCCGATCCCGACGCCGTATCGCCACACCCCTGTTTCCTCCCCCAACCCTCCGGAGATAGCCCGAATGACGCTCTACGCCCTTGTTTACGCCCTTCACGTACTCGCCGCGCTGGTCTGGGTGGGCGGCATGTTCTTCGCCTGGATGGTCCTGCGGCCCGCCGCGGTCGTGGCGCTGGAGCCGCCGCAGCGGCTGCGCCTGTGGCTCGAGGTGTTCCGCCGGTTCTTCGTCTGGGTGTGGGTGGCGGTGCTGATCCTGCCGGTCAGCGGCATCGGCCTGTTGCAACTGCGCTTCACCGGCTTCGAGACCGCGCCGCGCTATGTGCACGTGATGATCGGCCTGTACCTGGCGATGCTCGCGCTGTTCCTGCGGGTGAAGCTGCTGCAGTTGCCGGCGCTGCGCCAGGCGGTGGACGCCGAGGACTGGCCGGCGGGTGGCGCGGCGCTGGGGAAGATTCGCCGCCTGGTGGGCATCAACCTGCTGCTCGGCCTGGCTCTGGTGGCGATCGTCGCCGCGCGGCCGAGCTTCTGAGGTTCACTCGGCCGATTTGGCCGGACGCAGCGCCAGCAGGTGGAACACGCCAAAAAGCATGATCTGCAGGCGATCGGACCAGGGCTTGGGACAGCCCTGCAGGCGCGCGCGAAATACCAGGATCTCGATCACGTGCGCGACCAGGAACACCACGCCGCAGAGATTCAGCAGCAGCGCGAACGGCGCGGCGAAGGGCTGCAGCAAGTTCACCAGCAGCACCAGCCAGAACACTAGCACGATGGCTTTGCCCAACAGGCTCAACAGTTTCATCCGACTTCCTTCCATGTGTTCGCGACGGCACCCGCCACGCGTGCCGGGATGCTAGCCGATGACCCCGACGAAGGCATTGCCCGATGCATAAAAAAACCCGCCGAAGCGGGTTTTTCGTGGAACGCCGGCCTTGGCCGGCGTGGCCTCGGCGCAAGATTACTTGGCTTCGGCTTCCACAGCGGCTTCAACGCGACGGTTGATGGCACGGCCGGCGTCAGTTGCGTTGTCGGCAACCGGACGCGACTCGCCGTAGCCAACGGACTCGACACGAGCGCCCGAGACACCCAGCTTGTTGACCAGAACGTCGCGAACGGCACTGGCGCGGCGCTCGGACAGTTTCTGGTTGTAGGCGTCGGTGCCGACGGAGTCGGTGTGGCCTTCGACGACGGTGGTGGTCTGCGGATACTGCTTCATGAAGTCGGCCAGGTTCTGGATGTCGCCCATGCTTTCCGATTTCACGGTGGACTTGTCGAAGTCGAATTTCACGTCGAGTTCGACGCGAACGGCTTCAGCAGCCGGTTCCGGAGCCGGAGCGGGTGCCGGAGCAGGGGTCTCTTCGACGTAGGCGACGGTTTCTTCACCCTGACCGTGGACCCAGCAATAGGCTGCAGCAGTCGCGCCGCCTACCAGCACGCCCCAACCAGCGTAAGCGCTGCTTTCGATGGCGCCCAGAGCGGCACCGGTGACGCCGCCGACAGCCGCGCACATCGGCCAGTCGGATTTCTGTACACCAGCACAACCGGTCAGAACGCCGGAAATCAGAACCAGCGGTACAGCTTTCCTTAACATGCTCATGTGAAGTCTCCTTGGAAGAATCGGATCGTATGCCGACACTTTGGATGGCAACGCTTTTATAAGTCCGCCAGGCGTGGGCGACTGGCCCTGTGCCATGAGGGTTCGAGACGTTAGTCTCTCTGCTTCACGCTGAGGTTCCCCAATGACGGAAAGCTTTTCGCAACGAACACCCCAACAAGCCCTGGCTGCATTACTGGAAAGCCAGTCCCCTGAACGCCTGCTGTTGGCTGGCGCCAGCGATCTGCCAGCGCTGCAAGCCTACCGCGATACGCACCCGAGCTGCCAGATAGATTATGTGGCCCCCGGCCCGCTGCCGGCAGCCATCGCAGCGCAGCGCTATGCATTGGCGGTGGTCGCCGATTGCCTCGAGCATCTGCCCAAGCGAAGCGGCCTGGAACTGCTTGGCGGCATCCGCAACCTGAACGCTCATCGGCTGGCCGTGCTGGTCGACCTGGCCGCCAGCGACTGGCAGGCCACCGACTTCTATTCGCTAGGGATGCAGGCCCGGGAACGTTTCCGCCGCGAGGCGCAGGTGCTTACCCTGTTCACCTATGATCTACATGATTACAAGCAGGTCCCGGACTGGCTGAACGCCCGGTTCTGGGCCAACCCGGAAAACTTCGGCAAATACTGGTGGTGAAGCCATGAGTCCCAGTTGTCCCTGCGGCAGCGGCAGCCTGCTGATCGAATGTTGCGGTCGTTACCACGGCGGAACGCCGGCGCCGAGCGCCGAGCAGCTGATGCGCAGTCGCTACAGCGCCTATGTGCTCGGGCTGATCGATTACCTCGTCGCGACCACCCTCCCCGCCCAGCAGTCGGCGTTGGACCGCGGCGCGATGGCGGCCTGGAGCGCGCAAAGCACCTGGCTGGGTCTGCAGGTGGAAAGCAGCGAGGTGCTCGGCGGCCAGCCCGAACATGCCTTCGTGACGTTCGTCGCGCGCTGGCACGACGGCCAGGGCGAGCACGCCCAGCACGAGCGCTCGGCGTTCGTGCAGAACGCCGGCCATTGGTACTTCATCGACCCGGGCGTGCCGCTGAACGCGGGACGAAACGACCCCTGCCCCTGTGCCAGCGGGCAGAAATTCAAGAAGTGCTGTGCGGGTTTCTTCTGATTACATCAGCCTGATGTGCGAGACATCCGGGGCTGGGGCGGCGGGCGCCGCCTTGGCCTGCCCCATGTCGCTGCCGACCGGTGCCAGGCTGAGCGCAGAAAGATCGACCGCCGGCGCCTCCGGTTCGGGTTTGCGGTCCTGCAGGTCCGCCCCGACGGGCGCGATGCCGAAATCCGGCGCCTCGACATCGACGAAGGCCGCCATGTACTCGTCGCGAGGTGCCACCTGCAGCCGACGCGTCGGCGCGGACTCAGCCGGCGACGCGGCGGCCGGCATCGGCGGAGGCGGCGCCATTTCGACCTCCTCCACATCCACTTCCATCGAGCTGACTTCGGCCAGCGCGCCGGCTCGCTCCAGCGCGACGCGGTACTTTTCCGCCGCCGCTTCGTCGAGGTTGTTCTTGATCACCATGCGCCGGCCGGAGAAGAGCAACGCGATGCGTTGCGCGTCGGCCTGGAACAGACGCGCCAGGTTGGCCTTGACCGCATCGGGTTGTGCGCCGGGCATCAATCGGCCGCTGAAAGCGATCTCGTAAAGCCTCATGGGTGAAACTCCTGTAAAAACCGTCTGCAGTATGGCGCAGCTTTTTTTCCCTCCACAACCGATTGCCGCCGAGCAGTTGCTTGTTACACTCAGCCGTCAATCGGAGTACCGGCATGTTTTCCCAGGTTTCCCTAGCAAGAATTCTCGGCCTTCTGGCACTGCTCGCCCTGAGCGCCAGTCAGGTGGGTTGCTCGACCTGGTTCACCAGCCACCTGGAGGACCCCGAGGTCCGTCTGGTCAAGGTCGAGGTGGTCAAGGCCCGCTTGCTGGAGCAACGCTTCACGCTGCGTTTCCGGATCGATAACCCGAACGACGTTCGCCTGTCGGTGCGCGGCCTCATCTACGACATCTACCTGAACGACATCCCGCTGGCCGAAGGCGAGTTCAACAAGCACGTCAGCGTGCCCGCGCATGGCCACCAGACCTTCGAGATCCCGGTGCGCACCAACCTCTGGCGCCACGTCAAGGGCATGGTGAAGATGCTCGAGGAACCCGAGGCGCCGATCCACTACCGCCTCAAGGGCGAGGTCAAGACCGGAATGTTCTCCCGCAACGTGCAGGTTCTGCGCATAGGCGAGATAATCCCCGGCGATTACCTACCGGAGTAGCTTTCCATGTCCCAAGAACCCCATGTCCATGGCCCCGATTGCAACCATGACCATGAGCATGAGCATCACCATCACGTGCACGGTCCCGACTGCGGCCACGCGCACCAGGAACCGCTGCGCAACCCGCTGAAGGACGTCGGTCGCAACGATCCGTGCCCGTGCGGCAGCGAGAAGAAATTCAAGAAGTGCCACGGCGCCTGACGCGTTCCCGGGCAGCCGTCGCCCCGGCTGCCCGCCTGATTCCAGCCCAACCGGACCACGCTGAATTTGCCCCGCGCGCCCCTTGCCAGCCGCCGCGTCGCTCACTACCTTAGCTCGCCTTCGCGGCGCGTTGCCGCGCCGGTAGCCAGCGCCTTTGCTAGGCTGACCGAAACCTCGCCCTTCACCTCTTCCTATCGTCTTCGCTGCAAGAGGCTTTTCGCATGCGCTTTCGCCTGTTCCGTCCGCTGACCGGTGCGTCCCTTGGCCTGGGCTTCGGCGCCCTGCTCGGCCTCGCCGGTTGCCAGTCCCTGCTCGACAGCCGCTACGCCGACAGCGTGGCGCCCGACCAGGGCGTGCTGCGCATCAAGGGTGTGGCGGAAAGCGCGGTGGTGCGGCGCAACCCGCTGGGCATGCCGCTGATCGAGAGCGGCAACTTCCACGACGCACTGTTCGCGCTGGGCTACGTGCACGCCAGCGACCGCCTCAGCCAGATGGTCGGCATGCGCCTGATGGCCGAGGGGCGGCTGTCGGAGATGGCCGGTCCCGGCGCGCTGGAGATCGACCGTTTCATGCGCGCAGTGAACCTGCGCGCCAGCGCCGAGGTGCTCTACAAGAACGCCTCGCCGCGCCTCAAGCAGTTCTTCGAGGTGTATTCGCGCGGGGTCAACGCCTACCTCTATCGCTACCGCGACAAGCTGCCGATGGACCTCGCCGAGTCCGGCTACAAACCGGCCTACTGGAAACCGGAGGATTCGGTGCTGGTGTTCTGCCTGCTGAACTTCGGCCTGGCGGTGAACCTGCAGGAAGAAATCGATTCGTTGGTGCTGGCGCAGAAGGTCGGCAGCGACAAGCTCGCCTGGCTGCTGCCGACCTACCCGGACGAAGCGCTGCCGTTCGACGAAGCGGACAAGCTCAAGGCCCTCAACCTCGGAGGTCAGATTCCCGGCCTCGCCGCCGTGGATTCCGCCGCCGCGCAGGTCGCCAGCTTGAACATGCTCGGCGTTGCCGCCTCCAACAACTGGGCGATCGCACCGTACAAGAGCCGCAGCGGCAAGAGCCTGCTGGCCAACGACACGCACCTGCCGCTGTCGATGCCGTCGCTGTGGAATTTCGTGCAGATCCGCTCACCCAAGTACAACGCCGCCGGGGTGTCCATCGCCGGCGTGCCGGCCGTGGTCGCCGGCTTCAACGGCAAGCTGGCGTGGGGCATGACCATGGTCATGGGCGACAACCAGGACCTGTTCCTAGAGAAGGTGAAGAAGGAAGGCGGCCGCCTCTACTACCAGGTCAACGGCAAATGGCAGCCGGCGCGCGAGCGCAGCGAGACCTTCTTCGTCAAAGGCCAGAAACCGCTGCGCGAGGTCATCTACGAGACGCGCAACGGTCCGCTGCTGAACAGCGTGCTGGGCGAGCGCAAGACCCCGCTGCAACCGCTGCAGCTGTCCAGCGGCTACGGGCTGGCGCTCAAGAGCATCCAGCCTGACGGTGACAAGACCCTCGATGCGTTCTTCGACCTGTCGCGCGCCAAGTCGGTGGAGCAGGCGTTCGACATCACCCGCGGCGTGCAGGCGATGGCGCTGAACATCGTCTTCGCCGACGCCGAGCACATCGGCTGGCAGGTCACCGGGCGCTACCCGAACCGCCGCCTGGGCCGCGGCCTGATGCCCTCGCCGGGCTGGGACGACCGCTACGGCTGGGACGGCTACGCCGACTCGATGCTCTTCCCCTACGACCAGGACCCGCCGCAGGGCTGGCTGGGCACCGCCAACAACCGCACCGTGCAGGGCGGCTACGGCGTGCAGCTGTCCAACTCCTGGTACTACCCGGAGCGCGCCGAGCGCATCGCCGAACTGGCCGGGCGCGGCAAGCAGGACGCGCAGAGCATGGTCGCCATGCAGTACGACCAGACCACGCCGTTCGCCGCCAAGCTCAAGGCGATGTTCGACGAGCCACTGATGGCCGGACCGCTGAAGAACGCCATCGACGCCCTGCCCGCCGACCAGCGCGGCAAGGCGCGCGAGGCGCTGGACCGCCTGCGCGTCTTCGACGGCAAGCTGGCGGCGAACTCGGCCGACGCCGCGCTGTACGAGGCCTTCCTCTACGAAAACGCGCGGCAGACCTTCCTCGACGAGCTCGGCCCGGAGACCAGCCCGGCCTGGAAAGCCCTGGTGCAGACCGCCGACACCTCCTACTCGGCGCAGGCCGACCACCTGCTCGGCCGCGTCGACAGCCCGTTCTGGGATGACGTCAACACGCCGCAGAAGGAAGACAAGCCGGCGATCCTCGCGCGCAGCCTGGCCGCCGCCGTCACCTTCACCGAAAGCAAGCTCGGCAGCGACCGCAGCGCCTGGCAGTGGGGCAAGCTGCACACCTATACCTTCGCCAGCGACGCCAGCAAGATGGCGCCGCACATGGCCGCCGGCGAGCGCGCCAAGGTCGATGCGATCAAAGGCTACCTGGACCGCGGCCCGTACATGGCCGGCGGCGACCACAGCACGCTGAACGTCTCCGCCTACCACTGGGGCGCGGATTTCGACACCTGGCTGGTGCCGGCCATGCGCATCGTCGTCGACTTCGGCCGCGACGAGCCGCTGATGGGCGTCAACAGCTCCGGGCAATCCGGCAACCCGGCCAGCAAGAACTACGCGGACGGCATCGACGCCTGGCTCAAGGCGCAGTACCAGACCTTCCCGTTCAAGGCGGAAAACCTCGACCGCGCCTACGGCAACAAACGCCTCTACCTGCTGCCGGCGAAATGATCCGCGGATAGCGGCGTGCGCACCCGTTTCGCCGGGTGCGCCTCCGGTCAAGGCGGCGAACTTCGCCGCGTCGCCGTCGCTCCAAACTGACAAGCCCGTCAGCGCAGAGCCCCATGGACCTCGTCATCGCCCGCCCCGAAGGACTCTACTGCCCGCCCGGCGACTTCTACATCGACCCCTGGCGCCCGGTCGAGCGCGCGGTGATCACCCACGCCCACGGCGACCACGCGCGCTGGGGCATGGGCCATTACCTGGCCGCGGCGGACAGCGAAGGCATACTGCGCTCGCGCATCGCCGCGGACATGCCGCTGCAGACCCTGGCCTACGGCGAGCGCCTCGAACACCACGGCGTCACCCTTAGCTTCCACCCTGCCGGCCACGTGCTCGGCTCGGCGCAGGTGCGACTGGAGTACCGCGGCGAAGTCTGGGTCGCTTCGGGTGATTACAAGGTCGAACCGGATGGCACCTGTGCGCCCTTCGAGCCGGTGCGCTGCCACACCTTCATCACCGAATCGACCTTCGGCCTGCCGATCTACCGCTGGCAACCGCAGGCGGAAATCTTCACCGAGGTCAACGACTGGTGGCGCGCCAACGCCGCCGCCGGGCGCCCGTCGGTACTGTTCTGCTATGCCTTCGGCAAGGCCCAGCGGATTCTCCACGGGCTGGACGAAAGCATCGGCCAGATCGTCGCCCACGGCTCGGTGGAACCGCTCAACCGGGTCTATCGCGAGGCCGGCATCCGCATCCCGGAAACGCTCTACGCCGGCGACCTGAAGAAAAACGACCCGCGCCTGCGCCAGGCCATCGTCCTCGCTCCGCCCTCGGCCGGCGGCAGCACCTGGATGCGCCGCTTCGGCGACTATTCCGATGCCTTCGCCAGCGGCTGGATGATGCTGCGCGGCACCCGCCGCCGGCGCGGCGTCGACCGCGGCTTCGTGCTCTCCGATCATGCCGACTGGCCCGGCCTGCTTTGGGCCATCGAGCAGACCGGCGCCGAACGGGTGATGGTCACCCACGGCTCGGTGGCGGTCCTGGTGCGCTACCTGCGCGAACACAAGGGCCTCGACGCCCAGGGCTTCGAGACCGAGTACGGCGAGGAAGACGACAGCGCGGCGGAGCCGACATGAAGGCCCGCGCCACGCCGGAATCGCGCCGATGAAAGCCTTCGCCGACCTCTACGCACGGCTCGACGCCACCACTTCGAGCAACGCCAAGCTCGCCGCCATGCAGTTCTACTTCCAGCAGGTGCCCGCCGCCGACGCCGCCTGGGCGGTGTATTTCCTATCCGGCGGGCGACCACGCCAGCTGGTGCCGAGCCGGCTGCTGCGCGAGACCGCGATGCAGGCGGCGGCGCTGCCGGAATGGTTGTTCGAGGAGAGCTACCAGGCGGTCGGCGACCTCGCCGAAACCATTTCGCTGCTGCTGCCGGAATCGCCGCACAGCTCCGACGAAGGGCTCGCTGCGTGGATGCAGGACAAGCTGCTGCCGTTGCGCGGCCTGCCGCCGGAAGCGCTGGCCGAGCGCCTGCCGCGGCTCTGGGCGCAGCTCGACCGGCGCAGCCTGATGGTCTGCATCAAGCTGATCACCGGCGCCTTCCGCGTCGGCGTCTCCAAACTGCTGGTGACCCGCGCGCTGGCCAGCGTCGGCGGCCTCGACGCCAAGCGCGTGGCGCAACGGCTGGTCGGCTACACCGATCTGTCGCACCGACCGAGCGCCGAAGGCTATCGGGCGCTGATCGCCGCCGAATCCGCCGACGAGCACGCGCAGCGCGGCGGCCAGCCGTATCCGTTCTTCCTCGCCCACCCGCTGCAACTTCCGCTGGAAGACTTCGAAGCCCAGCTCGGCGCACCGGCGGACTGGCTGGTGGAATGGAAATGGGACGGCATCCGCGCGCAACTGGTGAAGCGCGACGGCCAGCTGTGGGTCTGGTCGCGCGGCGAGGAACTGGTCACCGAGCGTTTTCCCGAACTGCAGGCGCTGGCCGCGCGCCTGCCCGACGGCTGCGTGATCGACGGCGAGATCGTAGTCTGGAAAGGCTCGCCAGACGCCCTTGCCGGGAACGCGGCGGCAACCCCGACGGCCGGCAGCGAGGCGCTGAAACGCTTCGCCGTGCAACCCTTCGCCCTGCTGCAGCAACGCATCGGACGCAAGACGCTGACCGCCAAGGTGCTGGAACAGGTGCCGGTGGCGCTGCTCGCCTACGACCTGCTGGAATGGCGCGGCGAGGACTGGCGCCAGCACCCGCAGCAGCAGCGTCGTACTCAGCTCGAAGCGCTGGTCGCCGAAAGCACCGCGGGCGACCTGCTCGACGGCCTGCCCGCCGGCCCGGAAGTGCTGATGCTCTCGCCGCGCATCGAAGCCCGCGACTGGGCCGACCTGGCGCGCCAGCGCGAAGCCTCACGCGAGCTGGGCGTCGAGGGCATGATGCTCAAGGCCCGCGACGGCCAGTACGGCGTCGGCCGGACCAAGGACGTCGGCACCTGGTGGAAGTGGAAGGTCGACCCCTATTCGGTGGACGCGGTGCTGATCTACGCCCAGCGCGGCCACGGCCGTCGCGCCAGCCTCTACACCGACTTCACTTTCGCCGTCTGGGATGGCGCGCCGGGCGATCCCGAACGCAAGCTGGTGCCCTTCGCCAAGGCCTACTCCGGCCTCACAGACGAGGAAATGCGCAAGGTCGACGCCATCGTGCGCAAGACCACCGTGGAGAAGTTCGGCCCGGTGCGCAGCGTCACCCCGAGCCTGGTCTTCGAGCTCGGCTTCGAAGGCATCGCCGCCAGCAGTCGGCACAAGAGCGGCATCGCCGTGCGTTTCCCGCGCATGCTGCGCTGGCGCCACGACAAGCCGGTGGACGAGGCCGACACCCTGGAAAGCCTGCGGGAGCTGCTCGGGTGAGGCGGCCCACTCGGTTGAATCCGCTCGCGGTGCGCAGGGCGCACCCTACGGGAGTGGAGGCTTCGCTGCGCACGAAAACCGTAGGGTGCGCCGCGCGCACCGGCAAGCCTGCGGGAGCGGCTCGGATGAGGCCGCCCGCCCGGTTGAGTCCGTCCACGGTGCGCATGGCGCACCCTACGAGAGCCGGGGCGGCGCTGCTCAGGAAAACCGTAGGGTGCGCCGCGCGCACCGACAAGCCTGCGGGAGCGCCCCGGACGAAGCGCTGTGCCCGGTCAAACTCCCCCGCGGTGCGCAGGGCGCACCCTACGGGAGCCGGGGCCGAGCTGCACACGAAAACCGTAGAGTGCGCCGCGCGCACCGGCACCGCGAAGCGTGCGGCATGAGCAGCCTCGGCGCACGCTGGTTCGCCGCTCGGGGCTGGACGCCCTTCCCCTTCCAGCAGGCCGTGTGGCGCGCGGTGAAGGAGGGCGACTCCGGCCTGCTGCACGCCACCACCGGCGCCGGCAAGACCTACGCGGTGTGGTTCGCCGCGCTGAACCGCTTCGCCAGGCCGCGCAGCGCCCCGGCGAAACGCGGCGACAAGGCAGCACCGCTGACGGTGCTCTGGATCACCCCGATGCGCGCCCTCGCCGCCGACACCGCTCGCGCCCTGCAGGCGCCGCTGGACGCGCTGGAGATCGACTGGAGCATCGGCCTGCGCACCGGCGATACCGGCAGCGCCGAGCGCGCCCGCCAGGGTCGCCGCCTGCCCAGCGCGCTGGTGACCACGCCGGAAAGCCTGACCCTGCTGCTGACCCGAGCCGACGCCCGGCAGAGCTTCGCCGGGCTGCGCATGCTGGTGGTGGACGAATGGCACGAGCTGCTCGGCAACAAGCGCGGCGTGCAGCTGCAATTGGCGCTGGCGCGGCTGCGCCTGTGGAACCCGCAGCTGATCGTCTGGGGCCTCTCCGCCACGCTGGGCAATCAGGCCCACGCGCTGGAGGTGCTGTTGGCGCCGGGCGACGGTCACCTGGTGCAGGGCGAGATGGCCAAGGAGCTGCGCGTCGATACCCTGCTGCCGCCGGCCATCGAGCGCTTTCCCTGGGCCGGGCACCTGGGCCTGCGGATGCTGCCGCAGGTGGTCGCCGAGGTCGAATCCGCCGCCACTTCGCTGGTCTTCACCAATACCCGCGCGCAGTCGGAAATCTGGTACCAGGCGCTCCTCGAAGCCCGCCCGGACTGGGCGGGCCTGATCGCCCTGCACCACGGCTCGCTGTCGCGCGAGGTGCGCGACTGGGTCGAGCTGAGCCTGAAGGACGGTTCGCTGAAGGCCGTGGTGTGCACCTCCAGCCTCGACCTCGGGGTGGATTTCCTGCCGGTGGAGCGGGTGCTGCAGATCGGTTCGCCGAAGGGCGTGGCGCGGCTGATGCAGCGCGCCGGGCGCTCCGGCCACGCCCCCGGCCGTCCGTCGCGGGTGACCCTGGTGCCGACCCATTCGCTGGAGTTGGTGGAGGCCGCCGCCGCCCACGATGCCGTCGCCGCGCGGCGCATCGAGGGTCGCGAGGCGCCGGCGAAGCCGCTCGACGTGCTGGTCCAGCACCTGGTGAGCATGGCGCTGGGCGGCGGTTTCCGTCCTGACGAACTGCTCCGCGAAGTCCGCCAGACCTGGTCCTACCGCGCCCTGAGCGACGACGAATGGGCCTGGGCGCTGGCCTTCGTCCGCCACGGCGGCCACTCACTGACGGCCTACCCCGACTACCAGCGCGTAGAGCCCGACGCAGACGGCCTCTGGCAGGTGCCCGACCGGCGTCTGGCGCTGCGCCACCGGATGAGCATCGGCACCATCGTCAGCGATGCCAGCCTGACGGTGAAATACTGGACCCGCGGTGGCGCCGGCGGCTCGCTGGGCTCGGTGGAAGAGGGTTTCATCGCCCGCCTGCGCCCCGGTGACGGCTTTCTCTTCGCCGGTCGCCTGCTGGAACTGGTGCGGGTCGAGAACATGACCGCCTACGTGCGCCGCGCCACCGGCAAGAAGGCCGCGGTGCCACGCTGGAACGGCGGGCGCATGCCCCTTTCCAGCGAGCTGGCGGACGCCGTGGTGGAAAAGCTCGGCGCGGCCTCGCGCGGCGAATACGCCAGCGCCGAGATGCGCCTGGTGCAGCCGTTGCTGCAGGTGCAGCTGGACTGGTCGGCGCTGCCCACGGAAACCAGCCTGCTCGCCGAAGTGCTGCGCTCGCGCGAAGGCTGGCACCTGTTCCTCTACCCCTTCGCCGGCCGCCACGTTCACCTCGGCCTCGCCAGCCTGCTGGCCTGGCGCCTGGCCCGGCGCACCCCGGTGACCTTCTCCATCGCGGTGAACGACTATGGCTTCGAGCTGCTCTCGGCCACCGAGGTCGACTGGACGCGCTGGCTGACGGCGGAGCTGTTCACCACCGACGATTTGCTGCACGACGTGCTCGGCAGCCTCAACGCCGGCGAGCTGGCGCGGCGGCGCTTTCGCGAGATCGCGCGGGTCGCCGGGCTGGTCTTCGCCGGGCGCCCCGGCGCGCAGAAAAGCGCGCGCCAGTTGCAGGCGTCCAGCGGGCTGTTCTTCGACGTGTTCCGCCAGTACGACCCGGACAACCTGCTGCTCGGCCAGGCCCAGGAAGAAGTGCTGCGCCAGGAGCTGGACGTGCAGCGCCTGGAACAGACCCTGCAACGCCTGCAGACCCGGCGCCTGGACATTCGCCCGGTGAAGCGGCCGACGCCGCTGGGCTTTCCGCTGTTGGTGGAACGCATGCGCGAGAGCATGAGTTCGGAAAAACTCGCCGATCGCATCCGCCGCATGGTCGAAGACCTGGAGAAGATCGCCGGCGCGGGCGGTTATCGCAGCGACAGCATCGAGGTGGAGCGCGAAACCGCACGGCCGCGACCCTCGCGTTCGCGCAAGGACGGCACACCGCGCAAGAAGCGCAAGGCCGGCGAATGAGTGGCCACACAAACGACCGACAGGCATGAACGAAAGGCTGTAACCGATGACCGACCACCTGCCGATCACCCTCGCCGGCGCCGAACTCTGGCTGCTCGGCGACAAGGCGATCCACTGGCCGGCGCAGCAGGCGCTGCTGATCGCCGATGCGCACTTCGGCAAGGCCGCCGCCTACCGCAAGCTGGGCCAACCGGTGCCGCACGGCACCACCGAAGCCAACCTCGCGCGTCTCGACGCGCTGCTGGCGCGCTATCCCAGCCGGCGAATTATCTTTCTCGGCGACTTCCTCCACGCCCCGGAATCCCATGCCCCAGCCACCCTCGCCGCGCTGGCCGATTGGCGGCAGGCGCATGCGGCGCTGCAGATGACGCTGATCCGCGGCAACCACGACCGCCGCGCCGGCGATCCGCCCGCCGAGCTGCACATCGAGGTCGCCGCCGAGCCGCTGCTGATTGGCCCCTTCGCCCTGCAGCATGAACCTTATCCTCATCCCAGCCATCACGTGCTGGCCGGCCACCTGCACCCGGTGCATCGGCTGCGCGGGCGTGGTCGGCTCAGCCTGCGGCTGCCGTGTTTCCAGATTGGTAAACGAGTGAGCGTGCTGCCGGCGTTCGGCAGTTTCACCGGCGGAATGGACGTCGCCGCCGCCCCGGGAACCAGGCTCTACCTGGCGGGCGACGGCGGCGTGTGGGCACTGCCGGGAGAGGGATCAGCGGGCGGCGATGCCGGTGATGGTGATGCCGTAGTCGTTGAGTAGACGCATCGCCGGCTCGGCGCTGCTTTCTTCGCCATCGCCGAACTCGCCACGCTCGAGGTTGCGGGACGCCCATTCGAGCACTTCGAGGACCGCCTGCTCCATGGTCGGTTTGTCGGCGGACTCGATGTCCAGGGTCGAAGTGTTGTTGTCGTTGTTATAGCTGATTGTCCATTGCGCCATGCGCTGCCCTCCTCATGAGCGAAATTCGGAACGGGGTCACCGTGATGAGTGGGTTAGACCCACCCAACGCGTACAGTTCGCCCGTTCGTGGTCGGCCCGTCTAGGCTACGGGGATCGGCGGCGGCTGGTCGGGAAGCGTCGGCTCGCCAGGTTCGCTGGGCGTCGGCGGCAGGCCGGGTTCTTCGGGGTCGCCGGGAACGCCACCGGCCAGCAGGGGCGCGGGATTCGCATGGGGATCGCGTTCGCTGTGCGGGCTATTCATGGTTTCTACCTCCAACGATGGATGGGGCACTCACTGCATGAGAGCCCGATAGCGCCTTGCGAATTCCCTCCGGGTGCCGGACGGCGCTGCTCAGCCCCAGGCCTGGTGCAGCAGCAGCGGCAGGATCTGCCCGGCCGGGCCGAGCAGGCAGACGTCCTCGCCGGACACGCCCTGGGGCTTTTGCGGGTTCATGTGAAGCAGCGTCGCGCCCTGCTGCCGGGCCACGTCCGGCAACTGGGCCGCGGGGTGCACCAGCCCCGAGGTGCCGACGCTGAGGAACAGGTCGCAGGCACCGGCGGCGGCGAAGGCGGCGTCCAGCACGTGCGGATCCAGTCCTTCGCCGAACCAGACCACGCCCGGCCGCACCGGCCCGCCACAGCGCAGGCAACGCGGCGGCGCCAGGTAGCGCCCGGCTTCCGGTTCGTCAGGCATGGCGTCCAGCGGGTGCGCCGCCGCGCAGTCGAAGCAGCGCGCCTGGTGCAGGCTGCCGTGCAGGTGCAGCACCTCGCGGCTACCGGCGCGCTCGTGCAGGTCGTCGACATTCTGCGTGATCACGCGCAATTGGGGCAGGCGCTGCGCCAGTTCGACGACCGCCCGGTGGGCATCGTTCGGGCGTGCCTGCAGCACCTGCATGCGGCGCCATTCGTACCAGCCCCAGACCCGCTCCGGGTCGCGCAAGAAGGCCTCCGGCGTGGCCAACTGTTCGGCATCGAAGCGTGACCAGAGCGCGCCGCTCTGGGCATCGCGAAAAGTGGCGATACCGCTTTCCGCGGACATACCGGCGCCGCCGAAGACCACCGCGCGCTGCGCCGATCGCACGGCCTCCAGCACGGCCCCGGGCAGCCGGTTGGCGGCGCCGGGAGTGGGGTCAAAATGCCAGGTCGAGGTCATGCTGGGCTCCGTGGTCAGGCGCAGGTTGCCGGAAGGCGCTGGGCCCCGGCGCGGGGTTCGTCGTGCAGCGGATAGCGCACGTTGAAGCCGAGCATGAACAGCGCCTGCTCGAAGTCGCCCAGGCTCGCGCGAATGCCGCGCTCGGCCAGCAACTCGCGCGCGCGCAGCAGTATCGTCGAGCTGCCGCGCACCAGCTCCGCCCAGAGCCGGTCGGGATGCCGCTCGGCGCGGCGCGACTGCTGGTAGAGCGATTGGAACGCATAGCCCGCCTGCGACGGATTGCGCGAATCGTAAGGCCTGGTCTGCGCCGCGCCCCAGCGGAACGCCAGCGACGCCGGCACACCGAGCGTACCCTGTGCCGCCAGCAGACGCCGGGCGAGCAGCCCGAGCGCGGCACCGACACGACCGTCATAGATGATCAGCGACGCCGGCGAAGCCGCCGCGTAGACCTTGGTCATCGCCGCGTTCATCAGCAGGTCGGCGCCATCGAAGCGCGCCAGCGACGCCATCGAACCCGGCTGCAGCAGGGCGACCGCGGCGAGCGTCTGACGGCACAGCGTGGCATTGGCGAACTGCCGCTCGACCCACAGCCGCGAGCCGTCGCTCGGTTTCTTCGCCACGCCGCCCCAGGTGAAGATCGCCAGGCAGAAATGCCGGGCACCCGACTCGTCGCCCTCGTCCAGCGCCGCGCGCAAACCGGCGGCCAACACCTCGAACGGCTCGCCGGACTCGCGCTGCGTCCAGGAGTAATGCCGCTGCGCCTGCTCAAGGGAGACGCACCACCAGCTCGTCGCTTCCTGGCCGGCCAGCGCGCGCCACTGCTTCCAGGCCGGATGACGACTGATCGGGAAGCCGTGCAGCCGCGGCGCCGCCTCGACGCTCGGCCAGAGGTCGGCGAGGTGGCGGGCGAAGGCTTCCTGGTGCACATCGGGCCGTTCGGGCATGGCACTTTGTTCCGTGAATGATCGGGCGGGCAGCGCCGCATCCTAGAGCAGTTCAACGGGCCGCGGCGGTGCGCGGGGGTGCTCCGCAGCGAGCTCCCCGCGCGCGGTTGGCGCGATTGGCCGCAGCCATTATCCTGCGCGTCTGCTTTACTCAAACCCGGAACCCACCATGCGTTCACGCCCCTTCCTCGCCGTGCTACTGCTTCTAGTCTGCGGCTGGAGCGCCGCCGCGATAGCCGCGCCAGCGCCCTGGTACTGGTGGCAGAGCGCCGACAGCGAGCGACGCGTCTGTGCCCAGCACAGCCCCGCGCCGAACTGGCAGCGGGTCAGTGGTCCCTTCCGCAATGCGGCCTGCAAGCCCTGAGGACCGCAACCCGCGACGAGCCCCAACGATGTCTTATCAGGTTTCTCCCATCGGCTACGTTCATTCCTGTTTCAAGGAGAAGTTCGCCATCCCGCGCCAGCCACACCTGGCCCCGGCCGCACGCGGCGTGCTGGAACTGCTGCCGCCCTTCGACAAGGCCGAGGCCCTGGACGGCCTGGAGCAGGTCAGCCACGTCTGGCTGCTGTTCCTCTTCCACCAGGCGCTCGAGGACCAGCCGCGGCTCAAGGTTCGCCCGCCGCGCCTGGGCGGAAACCGCTCGATAGGCGTGTTCGCCAGCCGTTCCACCCACCGTCCGAACGGCATCGGTCAATCGGTGGTGAAGCTGGACAAGATCGAGACCGGGCGCCTGTGGCTGTCCGGCATCGACCTGCTCGACGGCACGCCGGTGCTCGACATCAAGCCCTACGTGCCCTACGCCGACAGCGTCGCGCAGGCGCGCAACGGCATCGCACCCACGCCGCCGACCTCGATTCCGGTGCAGTGGAACGATCTGGCGCTGCAGGAAGCCCGCGAGCACGCGCAGCGCCTGGGCGAGCCGCTGGTGGAGCTGATCGAGCAGTGCCTGTCGCAAGACCCGCGCCCGGCCTATCAGCAACCCGAGCCCGAACGCCGCTACGGCGCACGGCTGTGGGACGTCGACGTGCAATGGCACTACCCGCAGGCCGGGACCATCCGCGTGCTGCAGGTCAGCTGAGTTTCCCAGCGGCGCCTCACAAGACCGCCGGGAAAAGCGCCCACAAAAAAGCCCGCCGGAAGGCGGGCTTTTTCACATCGACTCACTCACTTCTCGACGAAGGCGCGCTCGATCAGGTAGTCGCCGGGCTCGCCCATGCGCGGGGAAATCTTCAGGCCGAAGCTGTTCAGCACTTCGCTGGTCTCGTCGAGCATGCTCGGGCTGCCGCAGATCATCGCGCGGTCGTCCTGCGGGTTGATCGGCGGCAGGCCGATGTCGCTGAACAGCTTGCCGCTGCGCATCAGGTCGGTCAGGCGACCCCGGTTGCGATAGGGCTCGCGGGTGACGGTGGGGTAATAGATCAGCTTCTCGCGCACCGCGTCGCCGAAGAATTCGTTTTCCGGCAGTTCCTGGGTGATGAACTGCTCGTAAGCCACTTCGTTCACGTAGCGCACGCCGTGGATCAGGATGACCTTCTCGAAACGCTCGTAGGTCTCCGGGTCCTGGATCACGCTCATGAAGGGCGCCAGGCCCGTGCCGGTGCTGAGCAGATAGAGGTGCTTGCCGGGCAGCAGGTCGTCCAGCACCAGGGTGCCGGTGGGCTTGCGGCTGACGATCAGCTCGTCGCCTTCCTTGAGGTGCTGCAGGCGCGAGGTCAGCGGGCCGTCCTGCACCTTGATGCTGAAGAACTCGAGGTGTTCTTCGTAGTTCGGGCTGGCGATGGAGTAGGCGCGCAGCAGCGGACGACCGTCGACTTCGAGACCGATCATGACGAACTGCCCATTCTGGAAGCGCAACCCTGGATCGCGGGTCACCTTGAAGCTGAACAGGGTGTCGTTCCAGTGATGAACACTGAGAACGCGTTCGGTCGCCAACTTGCTCATTCGGGGTCTCCAGGTAGAAGCAGCCGCCCAGGCGGGCAGAGAATTGCGCGGGATTCTAATCGCGCCCACAATATCTGTTAAATGAATTATCAAGATAAGGGTTATCGGTTATATAGATATGCGTTTTACCCTCCGGCAATTGCAGATCTTCGTCGCCGTGGCCCAGCACGAAAGCGTCTCGCGCGCGGCCGAATCGCTGGCGCTTTCCCAGTCGGCGGCGAGCACCGCGCTGACCGAACTGGAGCGGCAGACCGACTGCCAGCTGTTCGACCGAGCCGGCAAGCGCGTCAGTCTGAATGCCCTCGGCCATCAGCTGTTACCCCAGGCGATGGCGCTGATCAACCAGGCCAAGGCGATCGAGAACCTTCTCGACGGTCGCAGCGGCTTCGGCTCGCTGGCGGTGGGCGCGACCCTGACCATCGGCAATTACCTGGCGACCCTGCTGATCGGCAGCTTCATGCAGCGCCATCCGGAATGCAGGGTGAAGCTGCAGGTGCAGAACACCGCCAACGTGGTGCAGCAGGTGGCGCATTACGAACTCGACCTCGGGCTGATCGAAGGCGATTGCCGGCACCCGGACATCGAGGTGCAACCCTGGGTGCAGGACGAACTGGTGGTGTTCTGCGCGCCCGGCCATCCGCTCGCCGGTCGCGGCCGGGCCAGCCTGGAGGAGCTCACCGCCGAGGCGTGGATTCTGCGCGAAAGCGGTTCGGGGACGCGGCTGACCTTCGAGCAGGCCCTGCGCACCCACCTCGCCGAACTGAACGTGCGCCTGGAGCTGGAACATACCGAAGCGATCAAGCGCGCGGTGGAGTCGGGCCTGGGCATCGGCTGCATCTCGCGCCTAGCGCTGCGCGACGCCTTCCGCCGCGGCAGTCTGGTGGCGCTGGAAACGCCCGACTTGGACCTGCGCCGGCAGTTCTATTTCATCTGGCACCGGCAGAAGTACCAGACCGCGGCGATGCGCGAGTTCCTCGAACAGTGCCGCCAACTCACCGCTGGCGTGGAGCGCAGCGACCAGGTGCAGCTGCTGCCGATCGCCTGATCAGCCCAGCAGGATCAGCGCCCAGACCACCGCGATCATCGTCAGCGCGACGAACTGGGCGGCACTGCCCATGTCCTTGGCATCCCTGGACAGCGGGTGCCGCTCCAGGGAAATCCGATCGACCACCGCCTCGATCGCCGAATTGAACAACTCGACGATCAGCGCCAGCAGGCACACGGCGATCAGCATCGCGCGTTCGCCGCGGCTGACCGAGAAGACCAAGCTGAGCGGAATCAGCGCCAGGTTGAGCAGCACCAACTGGCGGAACGCCGCCTCGCCGCGGAAGGCGGCACGCAGCCCGGCCAGGGAATACCCGGTGGCATTGAAGACGCGTTTGAATCCGACCTGTCCTTTGTACGGTGACATGCTGCGCCCCTCGCTGTTCGAGGGGACGATGCTAGGCGGCGGTCGGTCAAGAAAACGTGAAGCGAGGCGGCGATCAGTTCGCCGGGATGCTTTCCATCTGCTGCAGCAGCAGCGCGGCCTGGGTGCGGGTGCGTACGCCGAGCTTGCGGAAGATCGCGGTGACGTGGGCTTTCACGGTGGCTTCGGAGACGCTCAGCTCGTAGGCGATCTGCTTGTTCAGCAGACCCTCGCACACCATCGTCAGCACGCGGAACTGCTGCGGGGTGAGGCTGGCGAGGCCGGCGCTGGCGGCCTTGGCTTCGGCGGAGACGCTGACCGCGGTGTCCGAGAGCACCGGCCACCACTCGTCGCCATCGAGCACCGCGCGCACGGCATGCTGGATCACTTCCAGCGGGCTGGACTTGGGAATGAAGCCGCTGGCGCCGAACTCCCGCGAGCGGGCGACCACCGCGGCCTCTTCCTGGGCCGAGATCATCACCACCGGCACCTGCGGGTACTGACCGCGCAGCAGCACGAGGCCGGAGAACCCGTAGGCGCCCGGCATGTTCAGGTCGAGCAGCACCAGGTCCCAGTCGCCCTTTTCCGCCAGGCGGCTTTCCAGCTCGGCGATGCTGGCGGCTTCCACCAGCCGCACGCCGCTGCCCAGCCCCAGCGTCAGAGCCTGGTGCAACGCGCTGCGGAACAGCGGGTGATCGTCGGCGATGAGAATTTCGTGGGCGGCCATGACATATCCCTATTTCTTGTTGGGCCCGAACATTCGAGAGGGTGTTACGGACGTAACGCGCGATCCCGGGCAACGCGGATCAGCCAACGACGGCTGGGCTGGTAAGCCCGGCCATCCGGCGTGAATGAGCACCCTGGTGCCGATTTCGACGCCACACGGACCCGCATCGTTCCTAAACACCCCTCTGAGCGGCGCCAAGCATGCCGAGCGATGCCGGGGTGGTCAAGCTGCGGGCTTTGCGGCAAAGTCTGCGCCTTTTTCCGCCGAGAGTCTCCATGCGAAGCCACGCCCTGCGCGCCGACCTGCTGATGGTCCTGACCGCCCTGATCTGGGGGTTTTCCTTCGTCGCGCAACGCCTCGGCATGGACTCGGTCGGTCCCTTCCTCTATACCGGTCTGCGCTTCGCCCTCGGCAGCCTGGTGCTGTTGCCGATCGTGCTGTTCCTCGGGCGCGCCCGAAACGGCCAGCCGCGCCAGCCGCTCAGTCGGGGGCTGGTGCTGGGCGGCATCGGCATGGGCCTGGCGGTATCGCTGGGGATCAACCTGCAGCAGGTCGGCCTGCTGTTCACCAGCGTCACCAATTCCGGCTTCATCACCGGGCTCTACGTGATCATCGTGCCGCTGCTCGGACTGCTGATCGGCCAGCGCGCCGGCGCCGGCACCTGGCTGGGCGCCTCGCTGGCGGTGGTGGGGATGTTCCTGCTCAGCGTCGGCGAGGGTTTCCACGTCGCCTCGGGCGACTGGCTGCAACTGGCGGGGGCGTTCGTCTGGGGCGTGCATGTTCTGCTGGTGGGGTTCTTCGCCAGCCGCCACGATCCGCTGCGTCTGGCGCTGCTGCAGTTCGCCACCTGCGCGGTGGTCAGCCTGCTGCTGGCGGTGTGCCTGGAGGACATCCACCTCGCGGCGATTCTCGACGCCGGCCCGGCGATCCTCTACGGCGGGCTGTGCGGCGTGGCGATCGGCTACACCCTGCAGGTGGTGGCGCAGAAACACGCCATCGCCTCCCATGCGGCGATCATCCTCTCGCTGGAGGCGGTGTTCGCCGCCCTCGCCGGCGCGCTGTTCCTCGACGAGCTGCTCGCGCCGAAAGGCTACATCGGCTGCGCGCTGATGTTCGCCGGCATGCTGGTGGCGCAGCTGTGGCCGAGGAAAGCGGTTTGACCCTGGCGTTCGTGGCGCGGCTGTCGGCGCAGGCGGGATGACGCAGTGCCTGGTGGATCGGTAAAGCGCGATCCACCCTACGGCAGGAAGGCTTTCAGGCGCTGGTGCGCGTCGTCCTGCGAGTCGATCTCGTGGTGATATTTCGCGCCCAGGTAATGGGCGGTGAACACGTCGAGGTAGACGCCCAGCGCATCGGCCGCGGCGTCATCGCCGGCCAGCTCGAGGCAGAGCGCGGCGACTTCGGCGGTGCACAGGTGATCATCGCGCTTGGAGCGGCGCAGGCGGTAGCGCGAGAGCTGCTCGGGCTGCAGACTGAGCACCGGCAGGCGATCCAGGTAGGGACTCTTGCGAAACATCTTGCGCGCCTCGGTCCAGGTGGCGTCGAGCAGGACGAACAGCGGCCGCTTGCCCTCTTCCACCCGCACCTCGTCGACCACCCGTTCGGGCGCCGCGTACTCGCCGGGGAACACCAGGTACGGCTGCCACTGCGGGTCTTCCAGCAGCGCCGGTAGCGCTGGGTCGACCGCGGTGCGCAGCCAGCCGAACGCCGAGGTATCGCGTACCAGGTCGGCGATCAGCCAGCCGGTGTTGCTCGGTTTCAGCGCTTCGACGTCGTGCATCAGCAGGCACATCGCCGAACGCGTCTCCACCCGTGGCCGCCAGGCGCATACGCAGTGGCTGAACTGGATTCGGCAATCGGGACAGCGTGGCGCACGCGATCCACGGGCGACGAAGGGTTTCAGGCTGCGGGCGAGGCGTTCGGCGCGCAGGCGGGCGACGGCATGCATGATCGGCGGGGACTGGCGAAGGGCCGGCGAGTCTAACAGACCCGCCGGCACCGCCCCAGGCATCAGAAGCTGTGGTTGAGCGCCAATCCGATGAAGTGGATGCGGGTCTTGTACTCGCCGCTGTAGGTGCCACCGTTGCCGGTGCAGCGAACCCCGCTGTCCTGGTAGAGCCCGCCCGCGCCGGGCACCCAGCCGGCCGGCGAGCAACCGTCCGTGTAGTCCATCTTGCCGCTATCGAACTTGACGAAGCTGTAGGCCAGGTCCACCGAGGTCTCCGGGGTGAACTTGTAGTTGGCGCCGAACGACAGCCAGTAGCGGTCCGCGTCGGGGAAGCCGGGATGGCGCAGGTCGGTGCCGTTCACCGGCGATTTGTCGTAGGCCACCCCGGTGCGCAGCATCAGGTCCTTGGTGTACTGGTAGTTCATTCCGAGGGAGATCTTGTAGGTGTCCTTCCAGTCCTGCTTGACCGACAGATCACCCTCTTTGACGCCATTGAAGTACGGGTAGCCGGGAGTCTCGTCGATCGCCAGGCTCACGGTGTCCAGCCGCGAGTGGCCGGTGAAGGTCAGGTCGGCCATCAGCGCGATGCGCTCGTTGAGCTGATGGAAGGCGCTGAAGGACAGCGTTTCCGGCGTGTCGATGTTGCTCTTGCCCTTGGAATGCAGTGGGTGCAGGCGCGTGGCAGCGAAATCGCCCGGGTTGATCCAATTGCTCGGGTCGAGCACCGAGAGGATGTCTTCCGGCGGCGTGGAGGGGTCCGGCACCGCGCCGCTAACGCCGGCGAAGCTCCACTTGGTGTCGCCCTCTAGGGTGTGGCGGATGTGCGAGCGATAGGCGATGCCGAACCGGGTGTTCTCGGTCGGCTCCCACATGTAGCCGATGTTCCAGCCGAAGCCCCAGTCGTCGCCCTTGGCGCGGAAATAGCCGTCGCCGTTGACGTTGTCGGCGAAGTTCGAGGCCACGCAATCGACGAAGGCGTCGCGGCTCTGCAGCGGATCGCAACTGGCAATCTGCTCCGGCACCCCAAGGCCCAGCGGGTCGAGGATGGGATTCAACTGTCCCGCCGCTGCGGCGAGGAAGGTCGCCGCATAATTCTCATCGACGAACTGCCCGGCCAGTTGCCGCGACGCGCCTTTCACGTCCGCCGCGCCGCGCTGGGTGGACTTGATGTACTGCGCGGAGATGCCGAAGCCGACGCTGTGGTGCTCGTTGAAGCGGTAGGCGATGCTCGGGTTGAAGTTCACCGTGAGCAGATTCGCCGACTGGATACCGTAACGGCCGGCCCAGTCTTCCTGATAATCAAGCTTGGCGCCGTAGGGCGTGAAGATGCCCAGGCCGATGGTGACGTTGTCGTTCACCTGATGGGAGATGTACAGGTTCGGCGCGGCGGCGGAATCGGGCAGGTAGGAGCCGGCGTTGCCCTCAACCGGGTTACCGAAGACGTCCACGCTGCCGTTGTCGTGGTATTCGCCGCGGGGAATCACGATGGTGATGCCGTTGGTGACCTGATCGCCCTTGAGCCGGGTGAGGCCCGCCGGGTTGTAGAAGATGGTCGAAGGATCGGCCGCCTCGGCGCCGTTGGCGTGGGCGGTGCCCTGGGCGGAAACCGATTGCGAACCGAAGTGGTAACCCGAGGCGAGCGCCGTGGGTAGGTGGGCGGCCACCAGGCCGCCTGCAAGCATGGCCAGAGGCCAACGCTGGGGCTTTCTTGTCATTATTCTCAGCTCCTAGAGCATTCTGCTGTCAGCCTGGAGGCTCGATACAGTCAGGCCTCCTGCCTTCCCTGGGCGTGTTGTCGCAACCTGGGCGCTATTCTGACTGCGGACATCCGCGGAATTTCCCCGATCTTTGGTCGGGGAAGGCAGAAAGCCATCTTTTCGCTGTCGCGTTTGGTAACACTTAAGCGACCCTGTTCGTCAGCTCCCGCTTCGGCTCACAATCGCCTCCCTCGGAAGTCGCGGCGAACGCCCAGGCACGCGACCGGTCCAAGCCCCTGTCATTCGCTCCGGAGAACCTCATGCCGCGTTTCACTGCCCTCGTCCTCTGCGCCTTGCTGCCCGTTGCCGCGCAGGCCGCATCCCTCAAGGAAACCGAGCTTTCCGCCATGCTGCAGAAGGTCGCCAAGGAAAGCAGCGTCGGCACTCCGCGGGCGATCAACGAGGACATCCTCGACCAGGGCTACACCGCCGAGGGCAAGGAGCTGATCAACCATCTCAGCGTGCTACCGGCGCACGCCGCGAAGATGCGCGCCAACCCGGACGCGGTACGCGCCCAGCTCACCGCGAGCGTTTGCGGCAACCCCGGCTACCGCAAGCTGCTCGACCAGGGCGCCCTGCTGCGCTACGAGTTCTCCGAATACCAGACCAATAAGCCGGTCGGCACTGCGCGCTTCTCCAAGGCAGACTGCGCCCAGTGAGGGCCGTCTGCGCGGCGCGAGCCGTCCTGCCTGCTGAACCCTCTGCCCCACGCGGGTAAACTGAGGCCCATCGAAGCGCGTCAACACTCATCGTCCGAGGCGTCTTTTGCGGCGCCGCACGACGCGCGTTTCGATCTGCCCTGACGGCCTACGCCCCCCACGATGGGTGCGAGGCCGACAAAACCCGATTCGAACGCCGGCGCGATTCCGCCCCCCCGTGTGGGCCATCCGCTCAGCCCGACCGCTGTACGGGCTCGCTGGCGTCAATGCCGTTTCGCGCCCGTGGATGGCCGGACGACGAAGGAGAAGTTGCGTGACCCATCCCATCGAAGAAGCCCGCTCCCCGCTCGCCCACAGCGAGGAGGAGTTCGAGCGACGCCTCGAAGAACTGGTCGAGGCCCGCGTCCCGGAAAACAGCCGCAACCTGCCGTTGTACCGCGAGATGCTCGCCACCGTGCTGCGCATGGCCCAGGCCGACCGCAACCGCTGGGACGCAAAGATCATGCTGCAGACCCTGCGCGAGATGGAGCACGCCTTCGCCACGCTCGCGCAGTTCAAGGGCCGCCGCAAAGTCACCGTGTTCGGCTCGGCGCGCACGCCCATCGAGCATCCGCTGTACGCGCTGGCCCGCGAACTGGGCGCGACCCTGGCGCAGCGCGGGCAGATGGTCATCACCGGCGCTGGCGGCGGCATCATGGCGGCCGCCCACGAAGGCGCCGGCCTGAATCACAGCCTGGGGCTGAACATCACGCTGCCGTTCGAACAGCACGCCAACGCGACCGTCGACGGCACCGGGAACCTGCTGTCGTTCCACTTCTTCTTCGTTCGCAAACTGTTCTTCATCAAGGAGGCCGATGCCCTGGTGCTCTGCCCGGGCGGCTTCGGCACGCTGGACGAGGCGCTGGAAGTGCTGACCCTGATCCAGACCGGGAAAAGCCCGCTGGTCCCGGTGATCCTGCTGGACGAGCCCGCCGGCAGCTACTGGCGGGACGCCTTGCAGTTCATCAGCCGGCAACTGGGCGACAACCGCTACATCCTGCCGGGCGACATGAAGCTGATGCGCCTGGTGAACAACGTGGCGGACGCGGCGGACGAAATCGACCAGTTCTATCGCAACTTCCACTCCAGCCGCTGGCTGAACAACCGCTATGTCCTGCGCCTGCGCCATTCACTCAGCGAAGCCGCGCTCGACCGGCTGCGCCAGGACTTCACCGACCTGTGCCTGAGCGGCAGCTTCGAGCAACTGCCCTACGACGAGACCGAACAGGATGAACCGGAGCTCAGCCAGCTGACGTGGCTGGTCTTCGCCTTCACCGGCCGCGACCACGGCCGCCTGCGCGAGTTGCTGGACTTCGTCAATCGCCCTGAGCACTGGGCGAAGCGCTGATCGGGCCGTTCGCCCACGTCAGCCGGCGTTCCGCAAGGACGCCTGTTGGCGCTTGGCAGGCTTTCAAGGTCATGCACGCGCAGCCGCCCGAGCGACAAGCGCTCAGTCAGGCCTCGCCCATCATGCGAAGTCATTCCTTCCTGCAAGGCACTCCTGGGCGATACGGCCGGATCGTCCTTGCCGGGTGCGCGATCCTGAGGCAGATGCGACTGCGCTGACGAAACCTGACAACGAAGCTTTTTCCACCGCGCCGCCGGTACGGCCGTTGTCGGTGGCGGGGGCGAGATCGATGGGTGAGCAGGAGAAATGTCCGCCAGACCTGGCGGCAGCCAGGCAGGAACGAAGCACCTGTTGAATGCCGAGACCACCGAAGGTGGCAGCTCAATCGTCCAGGGCGCCGCGTAGCAGCCGGCCAATCATTTCCAGGGAGTAACCGCGGTAGGCGAGAAACCGCCCCTGCTGGGCGCGCTCGCGGGCATCGGTAGGAAGCTGGCCACGAAACTTGCGCTGCCAGACGTCGCGCAGGTTTTCGCTCCAGTCGATGTTCGACCGCTGCATCGCCTGTTCGATATCGTCGCGCTGCAATCCACGCTGGCCCAGTTCTTCGCGAATGCGCTGCGGCCCGTAACCGGCACGCGCGCGGCTCGAAACGTAGCTTTCCAGGTAGCGAGCGTCGCTGAGCAGGCCGTCTTCGGCCAACCGTTGCAATGCGCTGTCGATGAGTTCGGGAGGGGCGCCGCGCTTGCGCAGCTTTCGGGTCAGCTCGACGCGGCTGTGTTCACGCCGCGCGAGCAGATCCATGGCCGCCCGGCGTACCGCGACCGGTGTGTCGAGGACGACGGGCATGCCGCGACTCAGAGGTCGATGTCAGCCGTTTCGTCGGCCGCGACCGCAGAGGCCTTGCTGTCGGACGGTGCGACCAGCATTTTGTCGCGGATCGCCTTGTCGATGGCGTTGCCGATTTCCGGGTTGTCTTCCAGGAACTTGGCGGCATTGGCCTTGCCCTGGCCGATCTTGTTGCCTTGGTAGCTGTACCAGGCGCCGGACTTCTCGACGAAACCGAGTTGCACGCCGAGGTCGATGATCTCGCCGTTGCGGTAGATGCCCTTGCCGTAAAGAATCTGGAACTCGGCCTGACGGAACGGCGGTGCCACCTTGTTTTTGACGACCTTGACACGGGTCTCGCTGCCGACCACTTCCTCGCCCTCCTTCACCGCGCCGGTACGGCGGATGTCCAGGCGCACCGAGGCGTAGAACTTCAGCGCGTTACCCCCGGTGGTGGTTTCCGGGCTGCCGAACATCACACCGATCTTCATGCGGATCTGGTTGATGAAGATGACCAAGCAGTTGGCATTCTTGATGTTGCCGGTGACCTTGCGCAGGGCCTGGGACATCAGGCGAGCCTGCAGGCCGACATGGGTATCGCCCATCTCGCCTTCGATTTCGGCCTTCGGCACCAGAGCGGCCACGGAGTCGACGATGATCACGTCGACCGCGTTGGAGCGCACCAGCATGTCGGTGATTTCCAGGGCCTGTTCGCCGGTGTCCGGCTGCGAGACCAGCAGGTCATCGACGTTGACGCCGAGCTTGCCGGCGTAGTCCGGGTCGAGGGCGTGCTCGGCGTCGACGAACGCGCAGGTCGCGCCCTGCTTCTGGGCTTCGGCGATCACCGACAGGGTCAGGGTGGTCTTGCCCGAGGATTCCGGGCCGTAGATCTCGACGATCCGGCCCTTCGGCAGGCCGCCGATGCCGAGCGCGATGTCCAGGCCCAGCGAGCCGGTGGAGATGGCGGGAATGGCCTGGCGATCATGATCGCCCATGCGCATCACCGCGCCCTTGCCGAATTGTTTTTCGATCTGGCCAAGGGCCGCAGCCAGGGCGCGCTTCTTGTTCTCGTCCATTGAAGTCCTCTCGATTCAAGTGGGCCAGAGGCCACGACAACTGTATAAGTAGCCAGTATTAGAGCACAGGGTTGGCCGGTCGCCTACCCCCGCTCGGGATTTTCTCCGGCAGCTAGTCGGATAAGTCCTTCGAGGGCGGCCTGCACGGTGGCGTGGCGAACCTGGTCGCGATTTCCAGGGAATTGCCGGCGTTGCGCGAACAGCCGTTCGCCGTCCGCCCAGGCCAGCCATACGGTGCCGACCGGCTTCTCCGGGGAACCGCCGTCCGGGCCGGCGACGCCGCTCACCGCCACGCCGAAACGCGCATCGCTGCGGCTACAGGCGCCGCGCACCATCGCCTCGACGACCTCACGACTGACCGCGCCAACCCGCGCGAACAGTTCGACCGGAACCCCGAGCTGGGCGGTTTTCTGGGTATTGGAATAGGTGACGTAGCCGGCCTCGAACCAGGCGGAGCTACCGGGGATGCGGGTGATGACTTCGGCGATGCCGCCACCGGTGCAGGATTCGGCGGTGGTGACCTGGGCGGCAAGTGGTTTCAGGCACTCGCCCAGTTGCCGGGCAAGATCGGTAAGCGTTTCCATGGCGTTCTCCGCAGGGTCGGGCATGCATACCCTACCTCAGTTGCGGCGCCGATCAGATCAGGGGCATCTTCGTTGTGCGCGGGCACCAGACCCGGGCCATCCTCCGTTGCAAAGCGGTCCAGGATGAACCAGCAACAGCGCCGCGGATCAGGACAGCACCTCAATCTCCCGCACCGCGGCGGCCGTGGGCGCGCTGTACAGCGACTGATTGGCGGCAAGCGCCTTGTACTTCAGCGCCTGGGCTTCTTCATGGCTGGCGCAGACGAAGTAGAAATCGTTGAGATAGAGCCGCCAGAACGGCTGCGTGCCTTCGACTCTTTCGACCCGTACCACCATCTCCACACTCTCCGCTAGACGCCGGAATTGGCGCTCACGCAAATGACCGGAGCGGCGGCGGTGAAGTTCAGCCAGGCCTGCCAGACGGCTTGCAGCTCGTCGGAACGCCATTCAGCCTTCGAGCATTTCGCGGATCCTGCTGCCCAGCGCATCCAGCGCGAACGGCTTGGTCATCATCTCCATGCCCTCGGCGAGCAGCCCACCGCGCACCGAGGTGGACTCCGCATAGCCGGTGACGAACAGCACCTTGAGTCCTGGGCGACCTTCGCGGGCGATATCGGCGAGCTGGCGGCCGTTCATGTCGGGCAGGCCGACGTCGGTGACCAGCAGGTCGATCTGCGGCTCGCGCCCGAGCAGCGCCAGGGCGGCCTTCGCATCCGCCGCCTCGAGGTAGCGATAGCCGAGCACGTCGAGCACCTCGGTAATCAGCATGCGCACGCTGGCCTCGTCTTCCACCACCAGTACGGTTTCGCCCAGACCGTAGGGCGCGCGGGGCGATTCGACTTCCAGCGGCAGCTGCTCATCCGGCGCGCGGCGCAGGTAGAGCTTCACCGTGGTGCCGCGACCCACTTCGCTGTAGATCCTGACGTGGCCGCCCGACTGCTTGGCATAGCCGTAGATCATCGACAGCCCCAGCCCGGTGCCCTGCCCCAGCGGCTTGGTGGTGAAGAACGGGTCGAAGGCCTTGGCGAGCACTTCCGCAGACATGCCCGAGCCGGTATCGGACACCGAGATCACCACGTACTCGCCGCTGGACACCGCCTCCAGGCCCGAGGTGTAGGAGTCGTCGAGCACCGTGTTCGCCGTGTCGATGCTCAGGTGGCCGCCCGTGGGCATGGCGTCACGGGCGTTGATGGCGAGGTTTACCAGCGCGCTTTCCAACTGGTTGGCGTCGCTCAGGGCGTGCCAGAGGTTATGGTGCAGCGCGGTCTCCAGGCTGATGCGCTCGCCCAGGGTGCGCCTGAGCATGTCGTCGAGGCCCTCGATCAGCAGGTTGACGTTGCACGGCCGCGTGTCCAGCGATTGCCGGCGGGCGAAGGCCAGCAGGCGGTGGATGAGCGCCGCGGCCCGCTGTGCGGCCGAGGACGCCGCGTCCATGAAGCGCTCGATGCCGTCGCTGCGCTGGGCGTCCAGACGCCGCTTGAGCATGTCCAGCGAGCCGATGATCACGGTGAGCAGGTTGTTGAAGTCGTGCGCGATGCCGCCGGTCAACTGGCCGATCGCCTCCATCTTCTGCGACTGGCGCAGCTGTTCCTCGGCGAGATGCAGCGCCTCGGCGCGCGCCTTGTCCGCGGTGAAATCGCGCCCCACGCCGCTGATCACCCCGTCACTGAAGACCGCCCCCCAGGTGATCCAGCGGTGGCCGCCGTCCTTGTGCAGCATCTGGCTGTCGATGCCGGAAATACTCGCGCCGTCCTCGACGAGGCTCATGTCCTGCCGGGCTCGCTCCTGGTGGTCAGGATGCACGAAGTCGAGCGCGTTGCGGCCGACGGATTCCTCCATGCTCCAGCCGAGCACGCGCGTCCAGGCAGGATTCACGGCGAGCAGGGTTCCATCCTTACGGCACAGGGTCATGATGTCGCCGGACAGCTGCCAGAGGCGGTTGCGATCGGCGGTGCGCTCCGCGACCTGCTGCTCAAGCGTCTCGTTGAGCCGGGCCAGCGCCTGGGACGCGGTCTTCTGCTCTTCGATGTCGGTGTTGGTGCCGACCCAGCGGATGATCGCGCCCTGCTCGTCGCGCACCGGCAGTGCGCGGGTCAGGTGCCAGCGGTACACACCGTCGCGCCGACGCAGGCGGAATTCGGCTTCGTAGGTGTCGCCATTGAGCAGCGCCGCCTGCCAGCGCTCGGCCGTCTGCGGCATGTCCGCGGGATGCATGATGTGCCGCCAGCCGTGGCCCTCCAGGTCGCCCGGCGTGGCCCCGGTATAGTCGTAGATGCGCTCGTTGAACCAGTCGAGCAGACCGTTGGGCAGCGCCATCCACACGTGATGCGGCATTGCCTGGGCCAACGCGCGGAACTGCGCCTCGCTGGCGCGCAGCTCGGTGGCGGCACTGATCGCCCGATGCGCCGCCGAGGCGAAGCGCGACAGGCTGGTGAGCAGGCGCAAGTCCTCGGCATCGAACTGGCCGTCCGGATCGTGGCGGACTGCCCAGAGCGTGCCGATCGGCTGGTGTTGGACATGAAACGGCGTGAGCAGCAGCTCGATGACCGGTGGATCGATTAGCGCGGCGCCCGCGTAGCGCCGGCCCGGATCGCGCAGCAACAGGCTGGTGTCGCGGTCGATCACCTCGCCGCAGGGGCTGGCGAAACGCGACATCCGCCCTCCCACCCGCGGCGCCCAGCAACCGGCGACGGCGTGCCAGTGGAACCACTCCACGCCCGCAGCGTCCGTCTCGAGAATGCTGACACCAGCGGAATCCGCCTTGCAGGTCTCGACCACCAGCTCGACCAGCCTCTGCAGAACGGTTGCCGGACTTTCCGCCATGGCGTCCGCCAGTTCCGCCAGGGCACGGTTCTCACGCTCGAAGTCGGGCACACGGGAGGGGCGCGAGCCAAGAATCCGGATCGCAGAGCCATCCTCGTGTACTGATGAATCGTCCATCGCCGTTCCCCTCAATTAGCCATCCATGGGCACTCAGTACTTCTATGGGCGCTTACCGGCGCTGCGGACGACGCATGCCGACGGCCGCTGGCGTCGCCCCTGGATCACTGTATCGGGCGCCGACACAGGCTGAACACCCACCCGCGCCCCGATAATGGCGCCGTCCGACGATTGAACGATGAAACTGCCCGACGGGCGCTCACTACAGAATTTTCACTCGTTCATCATCGGCGCTTCACAGCCCCTGCGACAGGATCGCTCCCGACCCACCAGGAGCGTTCCATGAGACTCGTATCAATCCCGACCCGCCTCTTCCCGTCAGCCTGGGCGATGCTGCTCTGCGGGCTGCTGGCCTCGCTGCCTGGCTTCGCCGCCACCACGACCGGCGAAACGGGCGGCGCCCGCGCGCCAACCTGGGCGACGCCCCTGAACGGGACGTTCAACCTCTATCGGATGTCTCCCACCCTCTATCGCAGCGCGCTACCGGCGCGCGCCAACCGCCAGCAGCTGGAAAAGCTCGGGGTACGAACGGTGATCAGCTTCATCGAGGACAGCGACGCGCCCTGGCTCGGCGACTCCAGCGTACAGCGGGTGAACATTCCGCTGCACGCGGATCGCGTCGACGATGCCGACGTCATCGAGGTGTTGCGCGCCGTACAACGCGCCCAGGCGAACGGGCCGGTGCTGATCCACTGCAAGCACGGCCGCGACCGCACCGGCCTGATGGCGGCGATGTACCGCCAGGTGATCGAGGGCTGGAGCAAACAGGCGGCGCTGGATGAAATGCAGCACGGCGGCTTCGGCGACCCGCGACGCATGGAGGATGCCATCGCCTACGTGGAAAGCGCCGACGCTCCGGCGATTCGACGGGCGCTGGCCAATGGCGACTGCAGTACCTCGCCCTTTTCCACCTGCCTGGTACAGGGCTGGCTGCAGCAACGCGTCGAGGCCAGCGCGGACTGACATCGGGCGCTTTGCGCGGGCGCTGATCCGTACCGCGCGTAGCCCCCTGTACCTGCTGGCGCCAGATCGCCCGTGGTAATCTTCGCCATCGCCGCAGCCAGCCGCTGCATTGTCTTCCGGGTGATCCGGCGCCGCTCTCCGACCGCGCGCCGCCCTTCCCCAGCAACCCTTCAGAATCCCTAAGTCACTGATGGCAAAGCAAAACAAGGATCTTTCGGCACATACGCCAATGATGCAGCAGTACTGGTCGCTGAAAAACCAGCACCCCGACCAACTGATGTTCTATCGCATGGGCGACTTCTACGAGATCTTCTACGAAGACGCGAAGAAGGCCGCCAAGCTGCTCGACATCACCCTCACCGCGCGCGGCCAGTCGGCCGGCCAGGCGATACCGATGTGCGGCATCCCGCATCACTCTGCCGAAGGCTACCTGGCCAAGCTGGTCAAGCTCGGCGAGTCGGTGGTGATCTGCGAGCAGATCGGCGATCCGGCCACCAGCAAGGGCCCGGTGGAACGCCAGGTGGTGCGCATCATCACGCCGGGCACCATCAGCGATGAGGCACTGCTCGACGAGCGCCGCGACAACCTGCTGATGGCCGTGCTCGGCGACGAGCGCCTGTTCGGCCTGGCGGTGCTGGATATTTCCAGCGGTCGCTTCAGCGTTCAGGAAATCGCCGGCTGGGAGAACCTGCTGGCCGAGCTGGACCGGCTGAACCCGGCCGAGCTGCTGATTCCGGATGACTGGCCACAGGGGCTGCCGGCCGAAAAGCGCCGCGGTTCGCGCCGCCGCGCGCCCTGGGATTTCGACCGCGACTCCGCCTTCAAGAGCCTTTGCCAGCAGTTCGCCACCCAGGACTTGAAGGGCTTCGGCTGCGAAAACCTGACGCTGGCCATCGGCGCTGCCGGCTGCCTGCTCGGCTACGCCAAGGAAACCCAGCGCACCGCCTTGCCGCACCTGCGCAGCCTGCGCCACGAGCGGCTCGATGACACGGTGATCCTCGATGGCGCCAGCCGGCGCAATCTGGAGCTGGACACCAACCTCTCCGGCGGTCGCGACAACACCCTGCAATCGGTGATGGACCGCTGTCAGACCGCGATGGGCAGCCGCCTGCTGACGCGCTGGCTGAACCGCCCGCTGCGCGACCGCACGGTGCTCGAGGCGCGCCAGGATTCCATCACCTGCCTGCTGGAACGCTATCGGTTCGAGCAGTTGCAACCGCAGCTCAAGGAAATCGGCGATGTCGAACGCATCCTCGCCCGCATCGGCCTGCGCAACGCCCGCCCGCGCGACCTGGCACGCCTGCGCGACGCACTCAGCGCCCTGCCGGAACTGCAGAGCGGCATGCACGACCTGGTCGCCGACCACCTGCTGCAACTGGCACAGAGCATCCGCACCTATCCGGAACTCGCCGACCTGCTGCAACGCGCGATCATCGACAACCCGCCGGCGGTCATCCGTGACGGCGGCGTGCTGAAGACGGGCTACGACGCCGAGCTGGACGAGCTGCTGTCGCTCAGCGAGAACGCCGGACAGTTCCTCATGGACCTGGAAACCCGGGAAAAGGCGCGCACCGGTCTGCCCAACCTGAAGGTTGGCTACAACCGCGTGCACGGCTACTTCATCGAACTGCCGAGCAAGCAGGCCGAGTCGGCACCGGCCGACTACATCCGCCGTCAGACGCTCAAGGGCGCCGAGCGCTTCATCACGCCCGAGCTCAAGGCCTTCGAAGACAAGGCGCTGTCGGCCAAGAGCCGCGCGCTGGCCCGCGAGAAGCTGCTCTACGAGGAACTGCTGGAACTGCTGATCGAGCAACTCGCACCGCTGCAGGACACCGCCGCCGCGCTGGCTGAGCTGGACGTGCTGAGCAACCTCGCCGAGCGTTCGTTGAACCTCGACCTGAACCGACCGCGCTTCGTCGAGGAACCCTGCATGCGCATCGAGCAGGGCCGTCATCCAGTGGTCGAACAGGTGCTGGAAACGCCGTTCGTCGCCAACGACCTGTCGCTCGACAACGGCACCCGCATGTTGGTGATCACTGGCCCTAACATGGGCGGTAAATCGACTTACATGCGGCAAACGGCGTTGATCGTGCTATTGGCGCACATCGGCAGCTTCGTACCCGCGGCGCGCTGCGAGCTGTCGCTGGTGGACCGGATCTTCACCCGCATCGGTTCCTCCGACGACCTCGCCGGCGGCCGCTCGACCTTCATGGTCGAGATGAGCGAAACCGCCAACATCCTGCACAATGCCACCGACCGTAGCCTGGTGCTGATGGACGAAGTCGGCCGCGGCACCAGCACCTTCGACGGCCTCTCGCTGGCCTGGGCGGCGGCCGAACACCTGGCCCGGCTACGCGCCTACACGCTCTTCGCCACTCACTACTTCGAGCTGACGGTGCTGTCGGAAAGCGAACCGGTGGTCGCCAACGTCCACCTCAACGCTACCGAGCACAACGAGCGGATCGTCTTCCTCCATCACGTCCTGCCTGGCCCCGCCAGCCAGAGCTATGGCCTGGCGGTCGCGCAGCTGGCGGGCGTCCCCGGCGACGTGATCGGACGCGCCAAGGAGCATCTGGCGCGCCTTGAAGTCACCAGCCTGCCGCATGAAGCACCGCGCCAGGAGCCCGGAAAACCCCTGGCTCCAGTGCAGAACGACCTGTTCGCCAGCCTGCCGCATCCGATTCTCGATGAGTTGGCGAGGATCAATCCGGACGAGCTGACACCGCGGCATGCTATGCAGCTGTTATATGAATGGAAGCAGCGGCTCTAACAGCGACGCAAGCAAGCTGTTAGAATCCTGCGCGCTTTAGGATTGCCCGGCCCCCGCCTGAGCCGAGGTCATCACTTATCGAGCTGCAACGTCCCAGCAGAGGATCGCAGCCGTAGTCTGAGGAGAGAACCTGAATGACCTTCGTCGTCACCGACAATTGCATCAAATGCAAATACACCGACTGTGTGGAAGTCTGTCCGGTGGACTGCTTTTACGAAGGTCCGAACTTCCTGGTGATCCATCCGGACGAGTGCATCGATTGCGCCCTGTGCGAACCGGAATGCCCTGCGCAGGCGATCTTCTCCGAAGATGAAATACCGGACGGCATGCAGCAGTTCATCGAGCTGAACACCGAACTGGCGGAGATCTGGCCGAACATCACCGAGCGGAAGGAAGCGTTGCCTGACGCCGAGGAATGGGATGGTGTGAAGGACAAGCTCCAGCACCTCGAGCGCTGATCGCCCCGCCATGAAAAAGGCCCGCACATGCGGGCCTTTTTATTGGATCTGGAAAACGCACACTTTCCTGCAGGCAAAAAAAGGGGCGGGTTTGACCCCGCCCACTTTTATCCCTAGTCCCTGCATGTCCCATCATCATCCTGATGCCTCGCAATCCTGCGAGTGTCCTGGGTCGGCATCCTTACCGACCTGTGCTCTATTTCCCTGAGCACGGCGCGATCATATCCTGCTGCGAGACAACGGCAATCAGCCCAATATCCAAAATCGATTCAGAAAAAAATTCTTTCGTAAAAATAAATCCTTTATAAAACAAATAATTACCGTTTTTCTCTCAGCATATTTCCGCAAAAGGCTTATCGTTTTATCTCTTTAGACTTACATCTACGTAAGCAATTACTTACATTGACTCACAAAAAACCCGACTTAACGTCGGGTCTTTGCTACCGGATCCACGCTACTGGAACAGAGAATCGCTGGAGAGACCGTTCTTCTCCAGAATCTCCCGCAAGCGTTTCAGCGCTTCGACCTGAATCTGCCGAACCCGCTCCCTGGTGAGACCGATTTCCTGGCCCACCTCCTCCAGCGTGGAGCCTTCATGGCCGCGCAGGCCAAAGCGGCGGACCACCACTTCGCGCTGCTTGTCGGTGAGGTCGGATAGCCACTGATCGATGCTTTGCGAAAGGTCATCGTCCTGCAGCAGGTCGCACGGATCAGACGGACGATCGTCGGTGAGGGTTTCGAGCAGGGTCTTGCCGGAATCCGGGCCCAGCGAGACATCCACCGACGTCACCCGCTCGTTGAGGCCGAGCATGCGCTTGACCTCGGACACCGGCTTCTCGAGCAGTCCGGCGATTTCCTCGGCAGAGGGCTCGTGATCGAGCTTCTGCGTCAACTCACGCGCGGCGCGCAGGTAGACGTTCAGTTCCTTGACCACATGGATCGGCAGGCGAATGGTGCGCGTCTGGTTCATGATCGCGCGTTCGATCGTCTGCCGAATCCACCAAGTGGCGTAGGTAGAGAAACGAAAACCACGCTCCGGATCGAACTTCTCCACGGCGCGGATCAAGCCGAGGTTGCCTTCCTCGATCAAATCCAGCAGAGACAGGCCACGGTTGACGTAGCGACGAGCGATTTTTACCACCAGGCGCAGGTTGCTCTCGATCATGCGCTTGCGCCCCGCGGGGTCGCCACTTTGCGAGAGGCGCGCGAAATGAACTTCTTCTGCGGGGGTCAGGAGTGGGGAGAAACCGATTTCGTTGAGGTAGAGCTGAGTGGCGTCCAGCGCCCGTGTGTAGTCGATGTACTTATGCTGCTTGGTGGCTGCCGCTTTCGATCTGGTCGGTTTGTCAGGTTCATCGTGTGGTGCCTCATCAAGAACCAGAGCCGATTCCATAAGCAACACATCTTCGTCGACATCAAACCCGGTGGCTTCTTCGTTGAGCGCCATTCTTGTTGTCCTTCTGCTGAGTTCGACAATGAGTTCGGCCACCTTTCCGTGGTGGGCCCGACTCATTCATTTCCGCAGGAGGTACTTGCAGATCAGCGACGCGGCAAATATTGCAGAGGATCGACTGGCTTGCCTTGGCGGCGAATCTCGAAGTGGAGCTTCACCCGGTCGGTTCCGGTGGATCCCATCTCGGCAACGGTTTGCCCGGCCTTGACCTGCTCTCCCTCCCGCACCAAGAGCCTCCGGTTGTGGCCGTAGGCACTCACATAGGTATCGCTATGCTTGATGATTACTAGTTCGCCGTAACCCCGCAATCCACTGCCGGCGTACACCACAGAGCCATCAGACGCAGCTAAAACAGGCTGGCCCAATTCCCCTGCTATATCAATTCCTTTATTCAAACTACCGTTTGATGAGAATTTACCGATCAAAACGCCATTTGCGGGCCATGCCCAGCCGCTGGGAGAACGGTCCACGGACTGCATCGGAGTGGTCGCCACAGTCGGCGCGACAGGCCGGGGCGCGGCGGCCGGAGTTCCGGTTACCGGTTGCGGAACGATCAGCACCGGCGCGCTGGGCGTCGGCATGGTGGTCACGACGGGGGTATTCGCGCTGGCGACCGCCGTTGGCGCGGCAGGCTGGCTGGCGCCGTTGCCAAAACGGATCTTCTGACCGGGGCGGATGACATAGGGCGGCAGGATGCCGTTGCGCGCCGCCAACGCCTTCCAGTCCCAGCCATAACGGAAGGCGATGGAGAACAGGGTGTCACCGCGTTGAACGGTGTACTGGCCGCTGGTAACCGGCTGCCGCGAGCTGGCACCGCTCTTGTTGCGATCGACGACCTGCACGCCACTCGAAGACGAGCTGGCGCAACCGCCGAGAAGCGCGCCGATGAGCAAACCACCGAGGATCCACAAGTCACCGCGTTTGAGCTGCCTGTTCGTAGCGCTCACCCGAGGCTCCCAGCGTGAATGTGATAAACGCCCGCCAGCTCACGGCCTTGGAAACGAATCGATACAAATTCGCCGGCAGCAACCACGGGAGCGGAAGAGAGAAGAACTGAGGGCAGACCCGAAGACATGCCCCGATGTAGCGGAAAAGCGTTATCCATGGATCCTTCCAGAGCGATTCAGGCCAGCGGACCGTTCAACAGCGGAACGAAGCGCACCGCATCCAGTACATGGCGGGAAAAACCGTTGTCTTCGCGGACGATCAGCATCAGTTGCTGGACGTCGCCCGCGCCGACCGGAATCACCAGGCGTCCACCCGGCGCCAGCTGATCCAGCAGCGCCTGGGGCACATCGGCGGCGGCAGCGGTGACGATGATGCCGTTGTAAGTCGCCAGCGCCGGCCAGCCTTCCCAGCCATCCCCCCAGCGAAAGACCACGTTGCGCAATTTGAGTTCGACGAGGCGCTCTTTGGCGCGGTCCTGCAAGGTCTGGATGCGCTCCACCGAGAACACTCGCTCGACCAGTTGGGCGAGCACGGCCGTCTGGTAACCCGAGCCGGTGCCGATCTCCAATACCTTGTCCAGCGGGCCGGCAGCCAGCAACAGTTCGGTCATGCGGCCGACCATGAAAGGCTGGGAGATGGTCTGATTGTGGCCGATGGGCAGCGCGGTGTCTTCGTAAGCGCGGTGCGCCAGGGCCTCGTCGACGAACAGATGGCGTGGCGTGCGACGGATCACTTCGAGGACATGCGGATTGGACAGGCCTTCCTCGTACAGCCGCTGGATCAGCCGGTCGCGGGTGCGCTGGGACGTCATGCCGGTGCCACGATGGATGGCGTCGTCGTGTTCGCGCTTCATCGCAGCAAGCCCTCCAGCCAACCGTCGAGCCCTTTGAAAGCTTCATGGAACGTACGGTCCAGCTGCAACGGCGTGATCGACACATAGCCTTGCGTCACGGCGTGGAAATCGGTGCCGGGCCCGCCGTCCTCGGCGTCCCCGGAAACCGAGATCCAGTAGCCTTCCTTGCCACGCGGGTTCACCTGCTTCACCGGCGGCTTGGCCCGCGCCCGGTGGCCGAGGCGGGTCAGCTGGATGCCGCGGATCTGCTCCAGTGGCAGGTCCGGAATGTTCACGCTGAGCACGGTACGTGGAGGCAGATCCAGAGTGTGATGCTGCTCCACCAGCCGGCGGGCGATGGCGGCCGCGGCGGGCAGGTTGTCCGGACGGCGGGAAACCAGCGAGAAGGCGAACGCCGGGCTGCCGGCGAAACGGCCTTCGATGGCCGCGGCTACCGTGCCGGAATAGAGCACGTCGTCGCCCAGGTTGGCGCCCAGGTTGATCCCTGAGACGACCATGTCCGGCGCTTCGGCGAGCAAGCCGTTGAGGCCCAGGTGCACGCAGTCGGTGGGCGAGCCGTTGAGGCCGATGAAGCCGTTGGGCATGACGATGGGATGCAGGGGACGGTCGAGGGTCAGCGCGCTGCTGGCGCCGCTCATGTCCTGAATCGGTGCGACCACCGAGCACGCGGCGAAATCCGACAACGCGCCATGCAGCGCGGCGAGGCCGGGCGCATAAACCCCGTCGTCGTTGGCGATCAGAATACGCATTAGAGGTCCGTCTGCCCTGCCGGCGAGAGATCGACGATCTCGCGCACCACGGCGGTGGCGAAGCATCCAGCCGGCAGGACGAATTCGAGTTGCAGAATGTCAGGCCGGGGATAATGCCATGCCAGGCCGCCGATGGGGAGGCGCAGGATTCGCCGTTCGTGCGCCATGCCCGCATTGGCCAGCCAATCGCACAGTGCCGCTTCGCGTTGCCCCACGCCATTCTCCAGGGCCTGCACGGCGGCAGCGGCCGGCGATTCGCCCTTGCCCCAGAGCGCGCCGGTGGGATGCAGATCGAGAACCGCCAGGCGAGGATCGGCGCACTCGGCCTCACCGGCAGGGAAGAAGCTCCGGCTGTCGGTGAAGGCCAGCAGATCGCCAACCAGCGCCCGACTCCAGCTGCCCGCGGCGACACGCTCGGCCACGACGCGGTTGAACAGGTAGCTGCGCGCCGCCGAAAGCATCCGCGAGCGCAGGTTGCGCTGTTCCGGCATCTCGCCACGGCGGGCGAACTCCCGGGCACCCGCCAGGTTGCCGCCCTCGTGGCCGAAGCGCTGCAGGCCGAAATAGTTCGGCACGCCCTCGGCGGCGATGCGCTGCAGACGCGCCTCGAGCGCGTCGCGGTCGGCCTCCAGGGCGGTCAGGCGCAGGGTGAAGCCGTTGGCGGCGTGTGCACCACGCTGCAGTTTGCGCGTGTGGCGTGTCCGCTCGAGGATGCGCAGGCTGTCGCTTTCCGCAGCGCCGAGGTCGGGATCAGCCTTGCCCGGCAGGTGCAGGCTGAACCATTGGCGGGTCAGCGCCTGGCGGTCCTTGAGACCGGCGTAGCTGATCATTTTCAGTGGTACGCCGGCGGCCTTGGCGATTCGCCGGGCCGCTTCCTCGGTGTTCAGACCGCGCTTTTCCACCCACAGCCAGAGGTGCTCGCCCTCGCCCGTCAGCGGGATGTCGAGCGCCTCGTCGACCTGGAAGTCTTCGGCGGTCTCCTTGAGCAGCGCATGCCCGCAGGGTTCGCCATGGGCACGCGGACCGAGCAGTTCGAGTTCGGTCATAGCGGCAGCAACAGCGCCACCGCATGCACGGCGATGCCTTCTTCGCGGCCGACGAAGCCGAGCTTCTCGGTGGTGGTGGCCTTGACGTTGACCTGATCCAGCGCGACCTGCAGGTCTTCGGCGATCAGCGCGCGCATCGTCTCGATGTGCGGCGCCATCTTCGGCGCCTGGGCCTCGATGGTGGCGTCGACGTTGCCGACCTTCCAGCCTTTCTCGGCGACCAGTCGCAGCACGTGGCGCAGCAGCGCGCGACTGTCGGCGCCCTTGAATTGCGGATCGGTGTCGGGAAAATGCCGGCCGATGTCACCGAGCGCCGCCGCACCGAGCAACGCGTCGCTCAGCGCGTGCAGCAGCACGTCGCCGTCGGAGTGGGCGACGAGCCCGAAACGATGAGGAATGCGCACCCCGCCGAGGGTGATGAAATCGCCCTCGCCGAAGCGGTGCACGTCGTAGCCGTGGCCAATACGCATGGAAAAGTAACCTTGGGAAAGTCAGCCCGTGATTCTAAAGGAAAGCGCGAATGCCAGCGCGGCAGCCTTCCGAAAGCGCGTGCCGGCTCCTCGATAACGGGGCGCGAAACCGGGCCGATGGCTGACGGATTGCGCATTGGCCGGGAAGATCGTCACCGCGGGACGCGCGCCCTCGGTGACCCGGCCGGGCGTCGTTTGCCTTCTGGCGTGTCGACGCGGATGAAGCCCAGGGCGCCGAGATCGGCTTCCAGATTCAAGGCCGACTGCGGCAATCACGAATCGGGGCGGGCGGCGCGCAGCGAAACCCGTCACGCCCCGATGGCTTACCCCTTCAGGAACTGCGCATGATGGCGCAGGTGATCGTCGATGAAGCTGGCGATGAAGTAGTAACTGTGGTCGTAACCCGGCTGCAGGCGCAGCTGCAACGGGTGCGACGCCGCCGAGGCCGCCGCCTGCAAGGCTTCCGGCTTGAGCTGGTTGACCAGGAAATCGTCGCGATCGCCCTGGTCGATGAGTATCGGCAGCTTCTGCGTGGCGTCGAGGATCAGCACGCTGGCATCCCACTCGCGCCAGCGCGAACGGTCCTCGCCCAGGTAGTTGGAGAAGGCCTTCTCGCCCCACGGGCAGTTCATCGGGTTGGCGATGGGCGCGAAAGCGGACAGCGACTGGTAGCGGCCGGGGTTCTTCAGCGCACAGACCAGCGCGCCGTGCCCGCCCATGGAGTGTCCGGCGATGCCGCGCCTGTCGGAGACCGGGAAGTTGGCCTCGATCAGCGCCGGCAACTCGTCGACCACGTAGTCGTACATCAGGTAGTGCTTCGCCCAGGGCTGCTGGGTGGCGTTGAGGTAGAAGCCGGCACCGAGGCCGAAGTCGTAGGCGCCATTGGCGTCGTCCGCCACGCCTTCGCCGCGCGGGCTGGTGTCCGGGGCGACGATGATCAACCCGAGTTCGGCCGCCAGCCGGTGCGCGCCGGCCTTCTGCATGAAGTTCTCGTCGGTGCAGGTCAGCCCCGAGAGCCAGTAGAGCACCGGCAGGCTGGCGCCCTGCTCGGCCTGCGGCGGCAGGTAGACGGCGAACACCATGTCGCAATTGAGGCTGGAAGAACGGTGCTTGTAGCGCTTGTGCCAGCCGCCGAAGCTCTTGTTGCTGGAAACGATTTCGAGGCTCATGACCACTCCGTAGGGTGCGCCACGCGCACCAGGGGGTTAGCGGTGCGCATGGCGCACCCTACGAAAGAACCGCAGGCGTCGAGGGGCGCTGGACCACCCGTTGCCTGAAGCTTGTCGCTTGCAGCTATCAGTAATGGATGACGGTGCGGATGCTCTTGCCTTCGTGCATCAGGTCGAAGGCCTCGTTGATCTGCTCCAGACCCATTGTGTGGGTGATGAAGGTATCCAGCGGAATCTCGCCGCTCTGCGCCTTCTCCACATAGCTCGGCAGCTCGGTGCGACCCTTCACGCCGCCGAATGCCGAACCGCGCCAGACGCGGCCGGTTACCAGCTGGAACGGACGGGTACTGATTTCCTGGCCGGCGCCGGCCACACCGATGATCACGCTCTCGCCCCAGCCCTTGTGCGCGCATTCCAGCGCCGCACGCATCAGTTGCACGTTGCCGACGCACTCGAAGCTGTAGTCCACGCCGCCATCGGTCATTTCGACGATGACGTCCTGGATCGGCTTGTCATGGTCCTTCGGATTGACGAAGTCGGTCGCGCCAAGCTCGCGGGCCACGTCGAACTTGGCCGGGTTGATGTCGATGGCGATGATCCGCGAGGCCTTGGCCATCTTCGCGCCGATGATCGCCGCCAGGCCGATGCCGCCCAGGCCGAAGATCGCCACGGTGGCGCCCTCTTCCACCTTGGCGGTATTGAGCACGGCGCCGATCCCGGTGGTCACGCCGCAACCGAGCAGGCAGACCTTCTCCAGCGGCGCTTCCTTGGGAATCACCGCCAGCGAGACTTCCGGCAGCACGGTGTATTCGGAGAAGGTCGAGCAGCCCATGTAGTGGTAGATCGGCTCGCCGTTGTAGGAGAAACGCGACGTGCCGTCCGGCATCAGGCCCTTGCCCTGGGTGGCGCGCACCGAGCTGCACAGGTTGGTCTTGCCGGACAGGCAGAATTTGCACTGGCGGCATTCGGCGGTGTACAGCGGGATGACGTGGTCGCCGACCTTCACCGAGGTCACGCCCTCGCCCACGGCTTCGACGATGCCGCCGCCTTCGTGGCCGAGGATCGACGGGAACACGCCCTCGGAGTCGGCGCCGGACAGCGTGTAGGCGTCGGTGTGGCAGACGCCGGTGGCGACGATGCGCACCAGCACCTCGCCGGCCTTCGGCGGCGCGACGTCCACTTCGACGATCTTCAGGGGTTCGTTCGGCGCGAAGGCCACGGCGGCGCGGGATTTGATCATGGCGAAATCTCTCGGGGTTGAGCAGTAAACCGAGAGTGTAATTCACGCGCAGGCTGGGATAATGGATGATCCAAGGAAACTTTATTGCCATACAGGGACAATCGATGAACGCACACCGCTGGGAAGGCCTGGACGAGTTCGTCGCCGTTGCCGAATGCGGCAACTTCCTGCGCGCCGCCGAGCGACTGCGGGTGTCCTCCTCCCACGTCAGCCGCCAGGTGGCGCGCCTGGAGGAACGCCTGCAGGCACGCTTGCTCTACCGCACCACGCGCAAGGTCTCGCTGACCGAAGCCGGGCAGACCTTCTTTGCCCGCTGCCAGCGGCTGATCGAGGAACGTGACGCCGCCTTCCTCGCAGTCGGCGACCTGCAGGGCGCGCCCACCGGACTGCTGCGCATGACCGCGGCGGTGGCCTACGGCGAACGCTTCATCGTGCCGCTGGTGAATGAATTCATGGCGCGTCATCCGCAGCTGCGGGTGGAAATCGAACTGTCCAACCGCACGCTCGACCTGGTTCAGGAAGGCTTCGACCTGGCGATCCGCCTGGGGCGCTTGAGCGAATCGCGACTGGTCGCCACCCGTCTCGCACCGCGCGCCATGCACCTCTGCGCCGCGCCCGCCTATCTGGAGCGCTACGGCCGCCCGCACACGCTTTCGGAACTGGCGGCACACAACTGCCTGATCGGCACCAGCGATACCTGGATGCTTCAGGACGGCGGCCGCGAGCATCCGTTCAGGCCCAGCGGCAACTGGCGCTGCAACAGCGGCCAGGCGGTGCTCGACGCCGCGCTGCGCGGTTTTGGCCTGTGCCAGTTGCCGGACTACTACGTGCTGGAGCCGCTGCGCCGCGGCGAACTGGTCAGCCTGCTGGAACACCACCAGCCACCGAACACGGCGGTGTGGGCGGTCTATCCGCAGCGACGCTTTCTCTCGCCGAAGGTCGGCCAACTGGTGCAGGCCCTGAAGACCGGTCTGGCGCAGAGAGCGGAGTACCAGGCGTTGGTGGTTTGAAGGCCGCGGAGTAACCGAGTGTGGTGGTAGTTTCGCCGGGCTCAGGGCGAATCCGTCGCTCGGTGACGCCGGGTCAGCCCTTTTGCTTCCACGCCAGCCGCAGCCACTCCAGGTCTTCCGGGCGGGTGACCTTGAGGTTGTCGGCGCGGCCCTCGATCAGCCGCGGCGCAGCGCCGGCCAGCTCCATCGCCGACGCTTCGTCGGTGATCGCCGCGCCGCTGGCCAAGCCCTGCTCCAACGCCTGACGCAACGCGCCGAGGCGGAACATCTGCGGGGTGAAGGCGAGCCAGATCAGTTGACGGTCGAGGGTGCGGGCGACCTTGCCGTCGACGCCGGCGAGCTTGACCGTGTCGCGCGACGGCACCGCGAGCAGGCCGCCGACCGGATCGTCGGCCAGCTCGCCGAGCAGGCGGTCCAGATCGCTGCGAGCGAGATTCGGCCGCGCGGCGTCGTGCACCAGCACCCAGTCGTCGACCTCGGCGCCCAGGACTTCAAGCCTCACCAGCGCGTTGAGCACCGAGTCCGCCCGCTCCGCGCCACCGTCGGCGCGCTGGATACGCGGATCGTCGGCGCAGCCCAGGGTCGGCCAGTAGGGATCGTCGCGGCCAAGCGCCAGCACCAGCCCGCGCAGGCCGGGGTGATCGAGGAAGCAATCGAGGGTGTGTTCGAGAAGCGTCCGGCCGCCGAGCGGCAGGTACTGCTTGGGTCGGTCGGCACGCATGCGGGCGCCGACGCCGGCGGCGGGAATCACCGCCCAGAAGTGCGGCAGGGAATTCATTGGGCCAACTGGTAGAGGGTCTCGCCGTCCTTGACCATGCCGAGTTCGTGGCGGGCACGTTCCTCGACGGTCTCGGTACCTTTCTTCAGCTCCATCACTTCAGCCTCGAGCACGCGATTGCGCTCGAGCAGGCGTTCGTTCTCGCCCTTCTGATCGCTGATCTGGCGATTCAACTCGGTGACTTGCGCCAGGCTGCCGTCACCGACCCAGAGTCGGTATTGCAGACCCGCCAGCAGCAGGATCAGCACGACGAAAAGCCAGTAAGGACTACGCATCAGAAAATAGAGCCCGCGGTTGATGAGATTCGGCGACAAAAAAGGGCGGCCGTGGCCGCCCTTTTAGCACAGCGCTGGTTAGCCGCGGAACTCCGCGCGCCCCTTGTAGGGTGCTTTTCCGCCGAGCTGCTCTTCGATGCGCAGCAGCTGGTTGTACTTGGAAACGCGGTCGGAGCGGCACAGCGAACCGGTCTTGATCTGGCCGGCGGCGGTGCCTACGGCCAGGTCGGCGATGGTGCTGTCTTCGGTTTCGCCGGAGCGGTGCGAGATCACCGCGGTGTAGCCGGCGGCCTTGGCCATCTGGATGGCCTCCAGGGTTTCGGTCAGCGAGCCGATCTGGTTGAACTTGATCAGGATCGAGTTGGCTATGCCCTTGTCGATGCCTTCCTTGAGAATCTTGGTGTTGGTCACGAACAGGTCGTCACCGACCAGTTGGACCTTCTCGCCGATCTTGTCGGTGAGGATCTTCCAGCCTGCCCAGTCGGACTCGTCCAGGCCGTCTTCGATGGAGATGATCGGGAAGCGCTCGGTCAGGCCTTTCAGGTAGTCGGCGAAACCGGCGGCGTCGAAGGATTTGCCTTCGCCGGAGAGGTCGTACTTGCCGCCTTCGAAGAACTCGCTGGCCGCGCAGTCCAGAGCCAGGGTCACGTCGGTGCCCAAGGTGTAGCCGGCGTTGGCGATGGCTTCGGCGATGGCCGACAGCGCCGCTTCGTTGGATTCCAGGTTCGGCGCGAAGCCGCCCTCGTCGCCCACCGCGGTGCTCAGGCCACGAGCTTTCAGCACGGCCTTGAGGTGATGGAAGATTTCCGCGCCCATGCGCAGCGCGTCGGCGAAAGTCTTGGCGCCAACCGGCTGGACCATGAATTCCTGGATGTCGACGTTGTTATCGGCGTGCTCGCCGCCGTTGATGATGTTCATCATCGGCACCGGCATCGAATAGACGCCCGGGGTGCCGTTGAGGTTGGCGATGTGCGCGTAGAGCGGCAGGTCCTGGTCCTCGGCGGCGGCCTTGGCAGCGGCCAGGGAGACGGCGAGGATCGCGTTGGCGCCCAGCTTGGCCTTGTTCTCGGTACCGTCCAGTTCGATCATCGCGCGGTCCAGCGCGGCCTGTTCGACCGGGTCCTTGCCCAGCAGCAGGCTGCGGATCGGCCCGTTGATGTTGTCCACGGCCTTGAGCACGCCCTTGCCCAGGTAACGGCTCTTGTCGCCGTCACGCAGTTCCAGCGCTTCGCGCGATCCGGTGGAAGCGCCCGACGGCGCGCAGGCGCGGCCGACGATACCGTTGTCCAGGATCACATCGGCTTCCACGGTGGGGTTGCCACGGGAGTCGAGGACTTCACGTCCCTTGATGTCGACGATCTTTGCCATTCTTGTAACTCCAGAAGTTGACGAAAACGCGGCTGAGAATCCTAAAGACCTGCGCGGCGGCGTTTAGATCGCAGCGCGCACGGAAAATTCAGGCCGTTTCGATGGGGGCGAAGCGCTTGATCAGGTCATCCAGCTGCTTGAGCTGGGTGAGGAACGGCTCGAGCTTGTCCAGGCGCAGGGCGCAGGGACCGTCGCACTTGGCGTGGTCCGGGTCCGGATGCGCTTCGAGGAACAATCCGGCGAGGCCCTGGCTGAGACCGGCCTTGGCCAGGTCGGTGACCTGCGCGCGACGCCCGCCCGCCGAATCGGCGCGGCCGCCCGGCATCTGCAGGGCGTGGGTGACGTCGAAGAACACCGGGTACTCGAAGGACTTCATGATGCCGAAGCCGAGCATGTCGACGACCAGGTTGTTGTAGCCGAAGCTGGAACCGCGCTCGCAGAGGATCAACTGGTCGTTGCCGGCCTCTTCGCACTTGGCGAGGATGTGCTTCATTTCCTGCGGGGCGAGGAACTGGGCCTTCTTGATGTTGATCACCGCGCCGGTCTTGGCCATCGCCACCACCAGATCGGTCTGCCGCGAGAGGAAGGCCGGCAGCTGGATGATGTCGCATACGTCCGCCACCGGCTGCGCCTGATACGGCTCGTGAACGTCGGTGATCACCGGTACGCCGAAGGCCTTCTTCACGTCCTCGAAGATCTTCATGCCCTCGTCCAGACCGGGGCCGCGGAACGAGGTGACGGAGGAGCGGTTGGCCTTGTCGAAGCTGGCCTTGAACACGTAGGGAATGCCGAGCTTCTCGGTGACCCGCACGTATTCCTCGCAGGTCTTCATCGCCAGGTCGCGGGATTCGAGCACGTTGATGCCGCCGAACAGCACGAACGGCTTGTCGTTGGCGATCTCGATGTCGCCGACGCGGATGATCTTCTGGCTCATGCTTTACGGGCCTTCTGCGCCAGCGCGGCATTCACGAAGCCGCTGAACAGCGGGTGGCCGTCACGCGGGGTGGAGGTGAACTCGGGGTGGAACTGGCAGGCGACGAACCACGGGTGATCCGGCGCCTCGACCACTTCCACCAGCGCGCCGTCGCCGGAGCGGCCGGTGATCTTCAGGCCGGCCTCGATCAGTTGCGGCAGCAGGTTGTTGTTCACTTCGTAGCGATGGCGATGACGCTCGACGATCACGTCCTTGCCGTAGCAATCGTGGACCAGCGAGCCGCTCTCGAGCTGGCACTCCTGGGCGCCCAGACGCATGGTGCCGCCGAGGTCGGAGGCTTCGCTGCGAACCTCGACGCTGCCGGCCGCGTCCTCCCATTCGGTGATCAGGCCGACCACCGGATGTCCCGAGGCCTTGTCGAACTCGGTGGAGTTGGCGTCGCTCCAGCCCAGCACGTCACGGGCGAACTCGATCACCGCGACCTGCATGCCCAGGCAGATGCCGAGGTAGGGAATCTTGTTCTCGCGGGCGTATTTGACGGTGGCGATCTTGCCTTCCACGCCGCGCAGGCCGAAGCCGCCCGGAACCAGGATGGCATCGACACCTTCGAGCAGGCCGGTGCCCTGGTTCTCGATGTCTTCGGAATCGATGTAGCGCAGATTGACCTTGGTGCGGCTCTGGATACCGGCGTGGCTCAGCGCCTCGATCAGCGACTTGTAGGCGTCCAGCAGCTCCATGTACTTGCCGACCATGGCGATGGTCACTTCGTTTTCCGGGTGCAGCTTGGCGTCGACGACGCGGTCCCACTCGGACAGGTCGGCCGGGCCGCACTGCAGGCCGAAACGCTCGACGACGAAGTCGTCCAGGCCCTGGGCGTGCAGCACCGCCGGAATCTTGTAGATGGTGTCCACGTCTTCCAGACCGATCACCGCGCGCTCTTCGACGTTGGTGAACAGCGCGATCTTGCGCCGCGACGACACGTCCACCGGATGGTCGGAGCGGCAGATCAGCACGTCCGGCTGCAGGCCGATGGAGCGCAGCTCCTTCACCGAGTGCTGGGTGGGCTTGGTCTTGGTCTCGCCGGCGGTGGCGATGTAGGGCACCAGGGTCAGGTGCATCAGCATCGCGCGCTTGGCGCCGACCTCGACGCGCAACTGGCGGATAGCCTCGAGGAACGGCTGCGATTCGATGTCGCCCACCGTTCCGCCGATCTCTACCATCGCCACGTCGGCATCGCCGGCTCCCTTGATGATGCGCCGCTTGATCTCGTCGGTGATGTGCGGAATCACCTGGATGGTCGCGCCGAGGTAGTCGCCGCGCCGCTCGCGACGCAGCACGTCCTCGTAGACGCGGCCGGTGGTGAAGTTGTTGTTCTGGGTCATCGTGGTGCGGATGAACCGCTCGTAGTGGCCCAGATCGAGGTCGGTCTCGGCGCCGTCGTGGGTGACGAACACCTCACCGTGCTGGAACGGGCTCATGGTGCCCGGATCGACGTTTATGTAGGGGTCCAGCTTGAGCATGGTGACCTTCAGGCCCCGCGCCTCCAGGATGGCCGCCAATGAAGCCGAAGCGATGCCTTTCCCCAATGAAGAAACAACACCACCCGTGACGAAGATGTAGCGCGTCATGAAAGATCCTAGAAGTCTGCGTTCAGGCGGTAGACCGCCGAAGGGGAGCGAAGAGCGATTGCGCACGAGGCGGCAATGGCCAACTTCTGCGAACTCCGAGGGAGACGCACAGAAGCTGTATAAGACGGGAGCGTAGTCTACCGGAAAGCCCCTATCAGCTCAAACCTTGGTCGCTCGTCGGTAGCGTCCAGATCAGCTCGCCGCCCTGCGAAGCGCGCGGTGCGAGAGCCGGCAGGTTCGCCACCGCGAGCAGTTCGTCGCCGCGATAGAGCAGCGGCAAACGCCCGCGCACGAACGCCGGCAGCGCCATTTCGCTGAGCAGCCGCTTGAGATCGCGATGCCCTCGTCCGGGCAGGTCCAGGCGCTCGCCACCCTGGCGATAACGCACCCGCAGCGAGCCGCACGTCGCTGTTGCGCGCCATTCGAGGCAGCCGTTCCCGGGCAGTTGCAGCGGCGTCGAAGGATCGCTCCACGCCGGCGGCTCGGCGGGTGTGCGCAACCATATGCCGGACAGCCACCAGATCCGCCCCGCGGCGCGATGCAGCTCGCCGCCGCCCAGGCGCCAGACCGGCGCTGCATCCACCGCCGCGCCGCAGAGATCGTCCCAGCCGGCCCAGTGATCGCTGTCCGGCATCGGCGTCAGCGGCGCCAGCCAGTGACGCAACGCGTTGCGCTGACGCGCCGACGACAGTGCCAGCAGGGGCGGCAACGCCAGCGAGGGCAGCGTCAGCCAGGCGAAAGGCGCGGGGCTTGTTGCGGCCTCGAGGTCTTCGATGGCCCGCTCGTCTAGCAGGCCCTGGGCCTCGCGCAGGTGCACGGCGCTGCGCGCCAGGTTATGCACCGCCTGCGGCCAATGCCCGTCGAATTGCGGAAAGACCGCATGGCGCAGGTGATTGCGCGCGAAGCGGCGGTCGGCGTTGCTCGGGTCTTCTATCCAGCTCAGCCCGTGCTGCCGGGCGTAGGCCTCCAGCTCGCGACGCGGAACCTCCAGCAGCGGACGCACCAGCTGCCCGCGACCGAGCGCCCGGCTGACCGGCATCGCCGCCAGACCGCGCACGCCGGCGCCGCGCAGCAAACGCAGCAGCAGGGTTTCCGCCTGGTCGTCGCGATGCTGCGCCACCAGCAGGACTTCGCCCTCGCCCAGGCCCTCGGCGAACGCCCGGTAGCGCGCCTCGCGGGCGGCGCGCTCGAGGCTGGCGCGGGAGTCGACCTGCACCCGGCTGACCCGCAGCGCGACACCGAGCGCCGAGCAGAACGCCTGACAGTGCGCGGGCCAGGCGTCGGCCGCCGTCTGCAGGCCGTGGTGGACATGGAGGGCGGAAAGCGCCGGCAACGCCTCGCGCTCGGCGAGCCGGGCGAGCAGGTGCAGGAGAACGCTGGAATCGAGCCCGCCGGAGAATGCCACCCGCCACGCCGTGGCGGAGCGCCAAGGCGCGAGGGCGGCGAGAAGATGGGTTTCGAGGTTCATGCTGGCGGCCTCGAAGGGGAGCCGACCCGGGAGGGCGAAAGACCTGCCCGGCGGCGCACCCGCTTCAGCGGACGCCTCGCCGGGGACGGGCGTCAGGCGACGCCGTAGCTCATCAGGCGCGCGTAACGGCGCTCGAGCAGTGCGTCCTGGTCCATGTCCTTGAGAAACGCCAGTTGCTCGCTCAGCGTGTCACGCAGGTTGGCGCCCATGGCGGCCGGATTGCGGTGCGCGCCGCCCAGCGGCTCGCCGATCACCTTGTCGACGATGCCAAGGCCTTTCAGGCGCTCGGCGGTGATGCCCATGGCCTCGGCGGCGTCGGGGGCCTTCTCGGCGGTCTTCCAGAGGATCGAGGCGCAGCCTTCCGGGGAGATCACCGCGTAGGTCGAGTACTGCAGCATGTTCAACTGGTCGCAGACGCCGATGGCCAGCGCGCCGCCGGAACCGCCCTCGCCGATGACCGTGGCGATGATCGGCGTCTTCAGCCGCGCCATCACGCGCAGATTCCAGGCGATGGCTTCGCTCTGGTTGCGCTCTTCGGCATCGATCCCGGGGTAGGCGCCGGGCGTGTCGATGAAGGTCAGGATCGGCATCTTGAAGCGCTCGGCCATTTCCATCAGGCGGCAAGCCTTGCGGTAGCCCTCGGGGCGCGGCATGCCGAAATTGCGGCGGACCTTCTCTCGCACTTCGCGGCCCTTCTGGTGGCCGATGACCATTACCGGAGCGTCGTTCAGGCGGGCTACGCCGCCGACGATGGCGGCATCGTCTGAGAAGTGGCGGTCGCCGTGCAGCTCGTCGAACTCGCTGAACACGTGTTCGATGTAGTCGAGCGTGTAAGGACGCTTCGGATGGCGGGCGAGTTGGGCGATCTGCCAGCTGCTGAGGTTGCCGAAGATGCTTTCGGTGAGCGATTCGCTCTTGTCCTGCAGGCGGGCAATTTCGTCGCCGATGTTCAGCGAATTGTCGTTACCGACCAGGCGCAGTTCTTCGATCTTGGCTTGCAAGTCGGCGATCGGCTGTTCGAAATCGAGAAAGTTCGGGTTCATAGGCATCCGTCATGCGTCGACGGCCAGGCGGCCGAGAAGCTGTTCCGTTTTTGGCGCCCTACCTTACGGGATCGGGCGCTCCGGGTCGAGTTGGGCGCAGGAGTTGGACTCCTGCGGTCAACGGTAGTGCAGGAAGACGTTGTCGCGCCCGAACTGGTCACGCAATGCCTGGATCAAGTTGTCCGCCGGCTCGATTCGCCAGCTTTCGCCGAACTGCAACAGGGCGCGCGCCTCGCTGCCGGTGTAGTCCATGGTGATCGGGCAGGAGCCGCGGTGGCGTCCGCACAGGTCGGCCAGCCAGCGCAGGCGATCGCCCTTGAGCGCGTCGGCGGCGACCTTGACCCGCAGGCTGTCGGCCAGCCCGGTCCGCGCCTCCTCGAGGCTCATCACGCGTTTGGCGCGCAGGCGCAGGCCGCCGGAGAAGTCGTCGTTGCTGACTTCGCCCTCGACCACCACCAGCGCATCGGTCTGCAGCAGCGCGCTGGCGGTGTTGAAGGCTTCGGCGAACAGCGAGGCCTCGATGCGGCCGGAGCGGTCGTCGAGGGTGATGAAGCCCATCTTGTCGCCCTTCTTGTTCTTCATCACGCGCAACGCGACGATCAGCCCGGCGACGGTCTGTGTGTCGCGCGCCGGCTTCAGCTCGACGATGCGCTGGCGGGCGAAACGCCGCACCTCGCCTTCGTATTCATCGATCGGGTGGCCGGTGAGATAGAGCCCGAGGGTCTCCTTCTCGCCGCGCAGACGTTCCTTGAGCGACAGCTCCCGGGCGTTGCGGTGGTTGGCGTAGACATCTGCCTCCGGCTCGGAGAACAGCCCGCCGAACAGGTCCATGTGCCCGCTGTCGTGGCTGCGCGCGGTCTGCTCGGCGGCCTGCACCGCCTCCTCCATCGCCGCCAGCAACACCGCGCGGTTCCGGTCGATGTTGGCCTGGTAGGCCTTGGGCTCCTCGAAGAAGTACGGCCCGAGGCGGTCCAGCGCACCGCCCCGAATCAGCGCCTCGAGGGTGCGCTTGTTGATGCGTTTGAGGTCGACGCGGGCGCAGAAGTCGAACAGGTCGGTGAACGGCCCGCCTTCGCTACGGCATTCGGAAATCGCTTCCACCGGACCTTCGCCGACGCCCTTGATGGCGCCCAGGCCATATACGATGCGGCCGTCGTCATCCACGGTGAACTTGAACTCGGAGTTGTTCACGTCCGGCGCGAGAATGCGCAGCTTCATGCTGCGGCACTCTTCGATCAGGGTCACGACCTTCTCCGTGTTGTGCATGTCCGCCGAGAGCACGGCGGCCATGAACGGCGACGGGTGATGTGCCTTGAGCCAGGCGGTCTGGTAGGAGACCAGCCCGTAGGCGGCCGAGTGGGATTTGTTGAAGCCGTAGCCGGCGAACTTTTCCACCAGGTCGAAGATGTTGCCGGCGAGGTTGGCGTCGATGTTGTTGCGCGCGCAGCCTTCGATGAAGCCGCCGCGCTGCTTGGCCATTTCCTCGGGCTTCTTCTTGCCCATCGCGCGGCGCAGCATGTCGGCACCGCCGAGCGTGTAGCCGGCCATCACCTGGGCGATCTGCATCACCTGTTCCTGATACAGGATGATGCCGTAGGTGGGCTTGAGCACGGGTTCCAGGCCCGCGTACTGGTAATCCGGGTGCGGGTAGGAAAGCGGCTCGCGACCGTGCTTGCGGTTGATGAAATCGTCCACCATGCCCGACTGCAGCGGGCCGGGGCGGAACAGCGCCACCAGCGCGATCATGTCTTCCAGGCAGTCTGGCTTGAGCTTCTTGATCAGCTCCTTCATGCCTCGCGATTCGAGCTGGAACACGGCCGTGGTCTCGGCCTTCTGCAGCATCGCGTAGGTGGCCTTGTCGTCCAGCGGAATGAAGTCGATGTTGACCAGATCCTGCTCGGACACGCCCTTGCGCCGCTGCTCGCGGTGAATGGTCTCCAGTGCCCACTTGATGATGGTCAGGGTGCGCAGCCCGAGGAAGTCGAACTTGACCAGGCCGGCCTGCTCGACGTCGTCCTTGTCGAACTGGGTCACCAGGCCGCCACCCTCCTCGTCGCAGGCGATCGGCGAGAAGTCGGTGAGCTTCGTCGGCGCGATGACCACGCCACCGGCGTGCTTGCCGGTGCCGCGGCAGATGCCCTCGAGCTTGAGCGACATCTCCCAGATTTCCGCCGCCTCTTCGTCGACCTTGAGGAAGTCGCGCAGCGGCTCCTCCATCTCGTAGGCCTTCTCCAGGGTCATGCCGACCTCGAAGGGAATCATCTTCGACAGGCGGTCGGCCAGGCCGTAGGACTTGCCCTGCACCCGCGCCACGTCGCGCACCACCGCCTTGGCCGCCATGGTGCCGAAGGTGATGATCTGGCTCACTGCGTTGCGCCCGTATTTCTCGGCGACGTAGTCGATCACCCGGTCGCGACCGTCCATGCAGAAGTCGACGTCGAAGTCGGGCATGGAGACCCGCTCGGGGTTGAGGAAGCGCTCGAACAGCAGGTCGTAGGCCAGCGGATCGAGATCGGTGATCTTCTGCACGTAGGCGACCAGCGAACCGGCACCCGATCCACGCCCCGGCCCCACCGGCACGCCGTTGCGCTTGGCCCACTGGATGAAGTCCATGACGATCAGGAAGTAACCGGGGAAGCCCATCTGGATGATGATATCCAGCTCGAAATTCAGCCGGTCGATGTAGACCTGCTTCTTCGCGTCGTAGTCCGGGGTGTCCTTGGGCAGCAGCACTTCCAGGCGCTCGTCGAGGCCGTCGAAGGAGACCTTGCGGAAGTACTCGTCCATGGTCATGCCGTCCGGCACCGGGAAGTTGGGCAGGAAATACTTGCCCAGCTGCACCTCGATGTTGCAGCGCTTGGCGATCTCGACGGTGTTTTCCAGCGCCTCGGGCAGGTCGCTGAACAGCTCGGCCATTTCCTCCGGGCTCTTCAGGTACTGCTGGTCCGAATAGTTGCGCTGCCGGCGCGGATCGTCGAGGCCACGGCCTTCGCCGATGCACACGCGGGTTTCGTGGGCCTCGAAGTCCTCCTGCTTAATGAAGCGCACGTCGTTGGTCGCCACCAGCGAGGCACCGCCGCGCTCGGCGAGGGCCACGGCGGCGTGCAGGTGCTCCTCGTCGTTGACCCGACTGGTGCGCTGGATCTCCAGATAGAAACGCTCGGGAAACACCGCCTGCCATTCGGCGAGCAGCGCATCCGCTTCGCGCTCGTCGCCGGCGAGCAGCGCCAGGCCGATCTCGCCTTCCTTGGAGCCGGACAGCGCGATCAGCCCTTCGGCGGCTTCCTTCACCCAGTCGCGCTGGATGATCACCATGTCGTTGCTCTGGCCATCGGTCCAGCCGCGCGAAACCAGCTCGGTGAGATTCCGGTAACCCTTGGGGCTCATCGCCAACAGCGTCAGCCGGGTCAGCGGGCCGTCCTCGTGACGGCTGGCCATCCAGATGTCCGCGCCACAGATCGGCTTGATGCCGGCGCCCATCGCCGCCTTGTAGAACTTCACCAGCGAACACATGTTGTTCTGGTCGGTGACCGCCACCGCCGGCATGCCCTTACCCGCCACCGCCTTGACCAGCGGCTTGACCCGAACCAGCCCATCCACCAGGGAAAACTCGGTATGCAGGCGCAGGTGGACGAACGAAGCGGGCATGGCGGAAACCTTCAGCGGGGCAAAAAACAGGGGTGGGATTGTAACGGTTTTGCCCGGTGCGGGGAGGCTCAGGGGGGCGGGCGACGAACCGGCGGGACGGCGCGGAACGCGCTCAGAAGAACGAGGGAACCTGCTCGCTGGTCTGCGCCTCGATGGCCAGCCAGGCTTCGCGCACCGGCGCGAAGGAGCGCCGGTGGATCGGCGTCGGCCCCAGGCGACGCAGCGCGTCCAGGTGTTCGGCGGTGGCGTAGCCCTTGTGCGCGGCGAAGCCATATCCGGGGTACTGCTGCTCGAGTACGCCCATTTCGCGGTCTCGGCTGACCTTGGCCAGGATCGAAGCGGCGGCGATCGCCGGCACCTTGGAGTCGCCCTGGACCACGGCGGCGCTGGGCACGCCGAGTTTTGGGCAGCGATTGCCGTCGATCAGCGCCAGCTTCGGCTTGATGCCGAGGCCTTCGACCGCGCGCTGCATGGCCAGCATGGTGGCGTGGAGAATGTTCAGGGAATCGATCTCCTCCACCTCGGCGCGGCCGATGCACCAGGCCAGCGCCTTCTCGCGGATCTCGTCGAAGAGCCGCTCGCGACGGGCCTCGCTGAGTTTCTTCGAGTCGTTCAGACCGAGGATCGGCCGCGCCGGATCGAGGATCACCGCGGCGGTGACCACCGCGCCACACAGCGGGCCGCGGCCGACCTCGTCGACACCGGCGACCAGCTCTTCCACCAGGCTGAAATCCAGGCCCATCTGCATCAGCTGCGCTCCACCAGTTGCAACACCGCACTCGCTGCCTCGGCCGAGGCATCGCGGCGCAGCGTGCGGTGAATGGCATCGAAGCTCTCGGTTTGCGCCTCGCCGCCGTCCAGCAACGGCAGGAGCTCGGCGGCCAGCGCTTCGGGCGTCGCCGCGTCCTGCAGCAACTCGGGCACCAACAGGCGACCGGCGAGCAGGTTGGGCAGCGACACGTAGGGACTCCTGACCAGGCGGCTAAGAATTCGATAGGTCAGCGGCGCGACCTTGTAAGCCACCACCATCGGCCGCTTGCACAGCAGCGCCTCGAGGGTCGCGGTGCCCGAGGCGATCAGCACCGCGTCGCAGGCGCCGAGCGCCTCGTGGGACTGACCGTCGAGCAGGCTCAGCGGCAGATCGCGCCCGACCAGCATCTGCTCGAGCTGCGCGCGCCGTTCGGGGCTGGCGCAGGGCAGCACGAACCGCAGGTCGGGACGGCTGGCCAGCAGGCGCTCTGCGGTGTCGAGGAACAGCCCGCCAAGCCGCCCGACTTCACCGCCGCGGCTGCCCGGCAGCAAAGCAATGACCGGCGTTTCGAGGGGAAGCCCTAGCGCCAGCCGCGCCGCGGCGCGGTCGACTTCGGGAGGAATCGCATCGGCCAACGGATGACCGACGAAATGCACCGGCACATGGTGTTCGGTGTAGAAACGCGCCTCGAAGGGGAACAGCGTGAGCATCAGGTCGCAGGCATCACGGATCTTGAACACCCGCTTCTGCCGCCAGGCCCACACCGACGGGCTGACGTAGTGCACGGTACGAATCCCGGCACGACGCAGCTTGAACTCCAGACCGAGGTTGAAGTCCGGCGCATCGATGCCGATCACCACGTCCGGGCGCTGCTCGATCAGCGTGGCGACCAGGCGTCGACGACGCGCCAGCAGCTCGGCCAGGCGCCCCAGCACTTCGACCAGGCCCATCACCGCCAGGCGCTCCATGGGGAAATAGGAATTCAGCCCTTCGGCGATCATCCGCGACCCGCCGATACCGATGAATTCGACCTGCGGGTGCCGAGCCTTGAGCGCCTGCATCAAACCGGCGCCGAGAATGTCCCCGGACGCTTCGCCGGCGATCAGGGCGATGCGCAATGGCCTGCTCATGGGATCAGCGGGTGATGCCGCGGGTGGACGTCATCACCGAATCGCGGAAGATCGCGACTTCGGGAAACTGCGCGGCGGATTCGGCCAGCTCGGCGAGCGCCTGGTCCACGGTGAGCCCCTGGCGGTAGACCACCTTGTAGGCGCGGCGCAGCGCCTGGATGGCCTCGGCGGAAAAGCCGCGGCGGCGCATACCCTCGAAGTTCATGCTGCGGGCTTCAGCGGGATTGCCGAACACGGTGACGAATGCCGGGACGTCCTTGCCGATCGCCGTGCCCATGCCGGAAAAACTGTGCGCGCCGATGTGGCAGAACTGATGGACCAGGGTGTAGCCGGAGAGGATCGCCCAGTCGTCCATGTGCACGTGCCCGGCCAGCGCGGTGTTGTTGACCAGGATGCAGTGGTTGGCGATCACGCTGTCATGGCCGATGTGGGCATAGGCCATGATCAGGTTGTGGTCGCCGATCGTCGTCTCGGAGCGATCCTGCACGGTGCCGCGGTGGATGGTGACGCCCTCGCGGATCACGTTGTGATCGCCGATCACCAGGCGCGTCGCCTCGCCCTTGTACTTCAGATCGGGCGTGTCTTCGCCGATCGAGGAGAACTGGTAGATGCGGTTGTGCTTGCCAATCCGTGTCGGCCCTTTGAGGATCACATGCGGGCCGATCACGCTTCCCTCGCCAATTTCCACATCGGCGCCGACGATGGACCAGGGGCCGACTTGAACGTCGTCTGCCAGCCTTGCCGTCGGGTCGATGATCGCGCGAGGGTCAATCAAACTCATAACTTGCGTTCCGCACAGATGATTTCGGCCGAGCAGACCGCCTTGTCATCGACGCTGGCCTGGCACTCGAACTTCCAGATGCTGCGTTTGACGCTGAGAAAGCGCGCCTCGAGGATCAACTGGTCACCCGGCAGCACGGGCTGACGGAAACGCAGCTTGTCCGACCCTACGAAGTAATAGAGCGTACCGTCGGCCGGCTTCACGTCGAGCATCTTGAAGCCAAGGATACCGGCGGCCTGGGCCATCGCCTCGATGATCAGCACGCCAGGCATGATCGGGTGCTGCGGGAAGTGCCCGTTGAAGAACGGCTCGTTGATGCTGACATTCTTGTAGGCGCGAATGCGCTTGCCTTCAACATCCAGGTCGACAACCCGGTCCACAAGCAGGAACGGGTAGCGGTGCGGCAGGTATTCGCGAATCTCGTTGATGTCCATCATTTCCGGGGGAGCCTGTATGAGGTGGGGGATGCGCAGAAGCGAATCGATCAGGCTTCTGATGGAGCTTCCCCGCCTGGGGTCACGGACGCCAGGCGCTTTTCCAGTTGCTGTAGGCGGCGCGCCATGTCGTCGAGCTGACGAATCCGCGCTGCGCTCTTCTTCCACTCGCCAGCCGGCTGCATCGCCGTGCCCGACGAGTATGCGCCCGGCTCGGTGATGGAGCGGGTGACCATGGTCATTCCGGTGACGAAAACGTTATCGCAAACCTCGATGTGGCCGACCATGCCGACGCCACCGGCGATCATGCAGTGGCTGCCGATCTTGGTGCTGCCGGAAATTCCGACGCAACCGGCCATCGCGGTGTGATCGCCGATCTGCACGTTGTGCGCAACCATGATCTGGTTGTCCAGCTTCACGCCATTGCCGATCAGAGTGTCCGCCAGAGCGCCGCGGTCGATCGTGGTGTTGGCCCCGATCTCCACGTCGTCACCGATGCTCACGCCGCCAATCTGCGCGATCTTCTGCCAGACGCCCTTCTGGTTGGCGAAGCCGAAGCCCTCGCCACCGATCACCGCGCCCGACTGGATGACCACCCGCTCGCCGATGCGCACGTCGTGATAGAGCGTGACGCGCGGTGCCAGCCAGCCACCCGCACCGACCACGCTGCGCGCCCCGATGAAGCAGTGCGCGCCAATGCTAGTTCCCGCGGCGATACGCGCGCCGCTCTCGATCACGGCGTAGGCGCCCACCGTGGCCCCGGCTTCCACCACGGCATCGGCGGCGACCACGGCGGTCGGATGCACGCCGGCAGGTGCCTGCGGCTTGCGGTCGAACAGGTGCGAGAGTTGCGCGTACGCCAGGTACGGATCGGCCACCAGCAGCGCATCGCCGGAGAAACCTTCGGCATCGGCGGGCTTGAGTAGCACCGCCGCGGCACGGGTGATCGACAGGTGCTTGCGGTACTGCGGATTGGCCAGGAAGCTCAACTGATCAGGGCCGGCATCCTGTAAGGAGGCCAGCCCTGCGACCGGTTTGTCTGCGGAGCCATGCAAGGTGGCTCCCAGACGCTCAGCCAGCTGGCCGAGCGTGTAGAGGTTGGCCGTCATTTCAGCGCAGCTGGTTCATGCGCTCGATGACCTGGCGGGTGATGTCGTACTGAGGTTTGACATCGATGACCGCACCACGCTCGAACACCAGGTCGAACGCGCCTTTCTTGATCACTTCTTCGACGGCCTGGTCCAGCTTGGGCTTGAGCTGCTTGAGCATCTCGCGGTCGGCAACGGCCTTGGCTTCGTTCAGCTCCTTGGACTGGAACTGGAAGTCACGGGCCTTTTGCTTGAACTCGAGCTCCATGCGCTCGCGCTCGGCGGTCTGTACCTTGTCGCCACCCTTGACCAGTTTGTCCTGGATGTTCTTGGCGTCGGTTTCCAGGGTCTTCAGCTTGGTCAGCTGCGGGCCGAATTTCTTCTCGGCATCCACGGCGTACTTCTTGGCTGCGTCGGATTCGAGTAGCGCCATCTGGTAGTTCAGAACCGCGATTTTCATTTCGGCGAAGGCCGGGGTCGCCATGAAAGCGGCGAAGATCAGAACCAGTTGAGTCAACTTACGCACGATGTACTCCAGGTAACACTTACGGTTAACAAGTAAAAGTTAGAACGTCTGACCCAGCGAGAACTGGAAGACCTGCATGTCAGCATCATCCGGTTTCTTCACCGGCATCGCCAGGCTGAAGCTCAGCGGACCCATGGCGGTGATCCAGGTCAGGCCTACACCCACGGAGCTGGCCAGATTGCCGAAGTCGATATCGCCACAGCCCTGCGTGTTCATGTACTGCGTGGATGCAGTCTTGGTGGGGCACTTGGTCAGGAACACGTTACCGACGTCCCAGAACAATGCGGTGCGCAGCGAACGCTGGTCCTTGACGAACGGCAGCGGGAAGAGAATCTCCGCACCGCCCTGGATCAGGACGTTACCACCATACGCTTCCGGACTGTCGTCGTCGGTATAGCGGCCATCGGGACCGGGCGTACCGTCAGTGCGTATGGAGCCGTCGGCATTACGCGCAACGCTGGGCGTACTGCGCGGGCCCAGGGTGCTGTCCTCGAAACCGCGTACGGAGTTGAAACCACCCGCGTAGTAGTTCTCGTAGAACGGCAGGCCCGAGGTGGAACCGTAGCCATCGCCATAGCCCAGCTCGGTATGCAGGCGCATGGTGTAGTTGGTGGTGATCGGCTTGAACCATTGGGCGCGGTAGTCGATCTTGTAGAACGACAGGTCGCTGCCCGGCAGGGTCGTCTCGAAGGTCAGGCTCTGGGAGTGGCCACGAGTCGCCAGGGTACCGCGGTTGAGGGTCGACTCGGACCAGCCGATGGAACCCTTGACGTTGAGGAAGTTGTCACCCTCGTTCTCGAGGAACGAAAGGATCTCGTCGACGGTGTAGCGACCGGTATCCAGGCTGTCCTGCTGCACGGTCAGGCCGTAGGTCAGGCGCGAAGTCTCGCTGATCGGGTAACCGATGTTCACGCCGGCGCCCAGGCTGTCGACCGAGTAGCTCGACACGTCGACGTCGAGCTCGTCGTAGTCGGTGGTGCGGTAGAAGGCGTTGTAGCCCAGGCTCACGCCATCGGCGGTCCAGTAGGGATCGACGAAGCCGAAGTTGTAGCGGGTCTGGTACTCGCTGCGGGTCAAGCCGATGCTGACCTTGTTACCAGTACCGAGGAAGTTGTTCTGGCTGATCGAACCACCGAGGATCAGGCCGGCGTTCTGCGCAAAACCGACGCTGGCGGTGATCGAGCCAGACGGCTGCTCTTCCACGGAATAGTTGACGTCGATCTGGTCGTCGACACCCGGCACCTGCGGGGTTTCGACGTTGACCTCCTTGAAGAAGCCCAGACGATCGAGACGTGTCTTCGACTGGTCGATCAGGTAGGTCGAAGCCCAGCCGCCTTCCATCTGGCGCATTTCTCGACGCAACACTTCGTCTTCGGTCTTGGTGTTGCCACGGAAGTTGATGCGGTTGACGTAGGCACGCTTGCCCGGATCGACGGCGAAGGTGATCGAGACGGTGTGGTCCTCATCATGCGCCTGCGGCACGCCGTTGACGTTGGCGAAGGTGTAGCCCTCGTTACCCAGCCGGCGGGTGATCAGCTCGGACGTGGTGGTCATGATCTTGCGCGAGAACACCTGGCCCGGCTTGACCAGCAGCAGCGACTTGACGTCCTCCTCGGGCACCTTGAGGTCACCGGAGAGTTTCACCTCGCGGATGCTGTACTTCTGGCCTTCGTCGACGTTGACGGTGATGTAGACGTGTTTCTTGTCCGGCGTGATGGACACCTGGGTGGAAGAGATATCCATGTTGATGTAGCCGCGGTCCAGGTAATAGGAACGCAGGCGCTCGAGGTCACCGGAGAGTTTTTCGCGGGCGTACTTGTCGTCGTTCTTGAAGAACGACAGCCAGTTGCTGGTCTTCAGTTCGAACAGGTCGGACAGGTCCTCGTCGGAGAACACCGTGTTGCCGACCACGTTGATGTGCTGGATCGCGGCGACCGTGCCTTCGTTGATGTCGATCTTCAGCGACACGCGGTTGCGCGGCTGGGGAATCACCTCGGTCTTGATCTCGGCCGAGTAGCGGCCCTGGGCAACGTACTGGCGCTGCAGTTCGTTGCGCACACCTTCGAGCGTGGCACGCTGGAAAATCTCGCCCTCGGAGAGGCCGGACTGATTCAGCCCCTTCATCAGATCGTCGGTGGAGATCGCTTTGTTGCCTTCGATCTCGATACCGGAAATCGAGGGGCGCTCGACCACGTTGATTACCAGCACCTCGCCGTCACGGCCGAGCTGGATATCCTGAAAGAAACCGGTTTTGAACAGGGCTCGTGTGGCCTCCACCAGACGACGGTCATCGACCGGATCGCCGACGTTCAGCGGCAAGGCACCAAAGACGCTGCCGGCGGAGACCCGCTGCAGGCCGTTGACGCGGATATCGGAGATGGTGAAGGACTCGGCGTGAACCTCGGCAATCATGAGTGCGGCAAGCACCGCAGTTAGGAGCAGGCGTTTCATGAAGTCCTTGTTTTCCAACTGGTAATAATGAATCTGCCGCAATCAGCGGCAGATTCGAAAATTCAGCGACGCGTCACAGGCGACCAATGTCGTTGATCAAGGCGAGCAGCATAACGCCGACGACCAAGCTGATACCGATCTGCACTCCCCAGCCCTGGACCCGCTCGGACAAGGGACGCCCGCGCGTCCACTCGATCAGATAGAAAAGCAGGTGTCCACCATCGAGGACAGGGATCGGCAAAAGATTGAGAACCCCCAAGCTTATGCTCAGGTAGGCGAGGAAATTCAGGAAGTCCCCAACACCCGACTGGGCCGAAGCGCCGGCCACTTTAGCAATGGTTATCGGCCCGCTCAAGTTTTTTACCGAGAGTTCGCCGAAGAGCATTTTCTTTAGCGAGTCGAGGGTTAGGACGCTCATCGTCCAGGTTCGCTGGAGCCCCTGGCCTACCGCATCGAGCGGGCCGTAGCTGACTTCGCGAAGCATGTCCGCCGGCCATTCGCCACCCTTCACGCCCGCGCCAAGATAGCCGCTGCGTGCCTCGCCTTCGCCGCGCACGCCCAGGGTAACCGGCACGTCAAGGCGCTGACCGTCGCGCTCGATGGCGAAGCTGACCGCCTCGCCCGGATGCGCGCGCACCTTGTCCACGACCTGCTGCCAGTCGTCGATGGGTTCGTCATTCAGCGCAAGCAGGCGATCACCCGCCTTCAACCCGGCCGCCTGGGCAGGACCTTCCGGATCGAACTGCGCCAGCAGCGGCGGCAACGCCGGGCGCCAGGGACGAATCCCAAGCGACCCCAGCGGGTCCGGCTCGTCGGCGCCTTTCAGCCAACGGGCGAGGGCCAACTGATGCATCTGCTCGGCACTGCCGTCATCGACGCGGGTGACGATATCCAGGACGCCACTCTCACCGAGGCGACGCACCAGTTGCAGGTTGACCTGCGACCAACCCACCACCGGGTCGCCGTCGATGGCGACGATCTCCTGCCCGGCAGCCAGCCCGGCCTTCGCCGCCAGGCTGCCTTCCTCGACATGCCCGATGACCGGACGCACCTGCTGCGAGCCGAGCATGGCCAGCACCCAGAAGAACAGCAGCGCGAGAAGGAAGTTGGCGATCGGGCCGGCGGCGACGATGGCGATGCGCTGACGAACCGGCTTGCGGT
>NZ_JASCPA010000150.1:0-255 GCF_029959715.1 Pseudomonas sp. PS02288
AGAAGACCGGCATGCCCAAGGGCGTGTTCAACATGATCTACGGCGGCGGCGTGGGCGAAGCGCTGGTCAAGCACCCGGCGATCCAGGCGGTCGGCTTCACCGGCTCGCTGCGCGGCGGTCGTGCGCTCTGCGACATGGCGGCGGCGCGTCCGCAGCCGATCCCGGTGTTCGCCGAGATGAGCAGCATCAACCCGATGCTGCTGCTGCCCGAGGCGATCAAGGTGCGTGGCGAGAAGATCGCCGCCGAACTGACCG
>NZ_JASCPA010000151.1:0-255 GCF_029959715.1 Pseudomonas sp. PS02288
CCGGCGAGGCGCTGGCCACCAGCAAGCGCATTGCCAAGATCGCCTTCACCGGCTCCACCCCGGTCGGCTCGCACATCCTCAAGTGCGCCGCCGAGAACATCATCCCCAGCACCGTCGAGCTGGGCGGTAAGAGCCCGAACATCTTCTTCGAAGACATCATGCAGGCCGAGCCGAGCTTCATCGAGAAGGCCGCCGAAGGCCTGGTGCTGGCGTTCTTCAACCAGGGCGAGGTGTGCACCTGCCCGTCGCGTGCGC
>NZ_JASCPA010000152.1:0-255 GCF_029959715.1 Pseudomonas sp. PS02288
AAGGCCTGGTGCTGGCGTTCTTCAACCAGGGCGAGGTGTGCACCTGCCCGTCGCGTGCGCTGGTGCAGGAATCGATCTACCCGGCGTTCATGCAGGAAGTGATGAAGAAGATCGGCCAGATCAAGCGTGGCGACCCGCTGGACACCGAAACCATGGTCGGCGCGCAGGCGTCCGAGCAGCAGTTCGACAAGATCCTCAGCTACCTGGACATCGCCCGTCAGGAAGGCGCCGAGCTGCTCACCGGCGGTGGCGTCG
>NZ_JASCPA010000153.1:0-252 GCF_029959715.1 Pseudomonas sp. PS02288
CCGAGGCGACGCACCAGTTGCAGGTTGACCTGCGACCAACCCACCACCGGGTCGCCGTCGATGGCGACGATCTCCTGCCCGGCAGCCAGCCCGGCCTTCGCCGCCAGGCTGCCTTCCTCGACATGCCGATGACCGGACGCACCTGCTGCGAGCCGAGCATGGCCAGCACCCAGAAGAACAGCAGCGCGAGAAGGAAGTTGGCGATCGGGCCGGCGGCGACGATGGCGATGCGCTGACGAACCGGCTTGCGGT
>NZ_JASCPA010000154.1:0-246 GCF_029959715.1 Pseudomonas sp. PS02288
GCCGCAGCTGGCGTACCTGGCCTATCGGATCAACCAGCGCATCTTCCAGCACCTGAGCGTGCCGCAGATCGTCGCCCAGGTGCTCGAGGAGCACGGCATCCTCGCCGGCGCCTACCGCTTCGGGCTGAGCGCGTCCTATCCCGAGCGCCTCTACTGCACCCAGTACGACGAGTCCGACCTGCACTTCGTCCAGCGCCTGTGCGAAGAGGAAGGCATCCACTACCACTTCGAGCACAGCGCCGCCGG
>NZ_JASCPA010000155.1:0-229 GCF_029959715.1 Pseudomonas sp. PS02288
GGGCTTGAGCATCAGCAGATCGCACTCGTGGCAGGCGATCAGTTCGTCGAGCGGGCGCTCGGCAAGAGACCGGGAATCGGCCGTATCAGGCATTGGCAAGGCTCGGCAGTCCAGCATCCAGTTTCGGAAATTCGCTGTTCAGTGTGCGGCGTCGGACGATGACTTATTCGGTTCGACCGCCGCGTCTGCGCTTGGTTTGGACCGGTGATGGCAATCAGGCATGAGCGGG
>NZ_JASCPA010000156.1:0-213 GCF_029959715.1 Pseudomonas sp. PS02288
CGACGCCACCGCCGGTGAGCAGCTCGGCGCCTTCCTGACGGGCGATGTCCAGGTAGCTGAGGATCTTGTCGAACTGCTGCTCGGACGCCTGCGCGCCGACCATGGTTTCGGTGTCCAGCGGGTCGCCCCGCTTGATCTGGCCGATCTTCTTCATCACTTCCTGCATGAACGCCGGGTAGATCGATTCCTGCACCAGCGCACGCGACGGGCAGG